>JAQCLE010000076.1 GCA_027592755.1 Bacteroidota bacterium
CCGACTAATCACAATATGTATCGGCCTGTTGATTGAATAAATGTTAGCCTATGAATAATGCGGGTTAACGCCAAAAAGAAGCCAAACATATCCGTTACTGTTGTAAGGATGGGGCCAGACGCCAATGCAGGATCAATATCCATTCTCTTCAGAATCAATTGAATAGTACCACCAACAGAAACGGCAATCATGGTGTTCAGGCAAAGTGCTGTACCGACCACTAATCCTAAATAGATGCTTCCCTGCCAGAGCCAGGCAGCTAATCCTAATAACCCTCCCAAAGCCAATCCATTGATAATCCCAACCGATATTTCCTGGGTCCAGACCCTCAAAAGCTCAAAGGGTTTAATGACACCAAGGGATAATTCTCTCATGCTTACTGCTACAGCCTGATTTCCGGAGCAGCCACTCATGTCTGAAATAATAGGTAAAAAACCGCCAGTGTTATGGCGGCACTTAGCGTATCCTGATACATTGCAATTACACTCGCTGCAATAATATTAAGTAGTATATTGACACTTAACCACGACAGTCTGACGCCGCGACCTTAAAAGGAACGGCATGGTCCGGAGCTCTTCCCCCCCAACAATACCCTGGGTCTGCAAAAGCGTTTGATTGGCCATCTCCATTTCTTCTTCCCTAATGTCTTTCCTGAGCACAACCCCAACCAGATGCTGTTCATCATTGATAACTGGAACACCATAAAAATCATTGGTATCAAAGAAATTAATCAGTTCTTCAATACGTGCGTTATGGTTTACTGTCAAGGCATTTTTTATTGCAATGCTTGATATAGGTTTTTCAGGCTTGGATAGTACCAAATCCCGCATTTGCAGACCCCAGCAAACCGGTTTTGTTCTGTCACATAAATGTATTGGACATTATACCTTGTATACTCTTCCGACCTGTTCCTAAGGTGTTCGGTCACATCCCTCACTTTCATTGATTCATCAAATGCCAGAAATTCTGTGATCATTAAACCACCTGCTGTATCCGGGTTGTATTCAATAAGTCTCCTTACCTTCTCAACATCTTCAGGTTTCATTTCGGCCATGATGGCCTCCGCACTTTCCTTTCTAAATTCAACCATCAGGTCAGCCTGATCATTGCTTTTTAGCTCATTCATTATCGCAGCAGCATTCTGACTCGATAATCTTTCAAGAATATCAGTTGCCTGCACTTCTGGAATTTCTTCAATGAAACCAGCGGCATCAGTTGGAGACAACAAAGCGAATAATTCCGATCTGTCATCCTTCCCGAGATGGCTTATTGTCAAAACAATTTCTTCACTTGAAAGGGAGTCAAAATATTCTTTGATGGCAATCTTGTCAGCAATCGCTATCAATTCTTTAACTTCTTCTCAGGATCGTATATTCTTGATTTCTTCCATAACAGCCGGATTTATAAAGTGTTGTCAGTAACGCTCATTGAAGGGAGCGTTGCGATCGGTAAAATAAGAACCATTAACTAATTTATTGGAATGCAAAAGGGAATTTGAAAATTTATTGGAATAAGTGAATTGTCCCCGAAGAACCCACATTTTTAAATCTCAATAATTCTTGTGCGCTTTAGATGAATCTCTCCCAGGCTACGCATACAAATTAACAATTGATCTTATTCAATTTTTAACCGATGCTTTTCCTCGAATATCTTTATTGAAAGAGGATAGTCAAAAAGGCTATCAAACATTGCATTTTCCTCGTTCATTCGGTGTTTGGTAACCTCAATCCCCAGAACAAAATCACTTATGTCGGGAATTTCATATTCGAAGTTAAATGTACGCACTTCACCTGGAGATAAATTATTGTCGGAGATTTTGGCTGCCTTAGGATACCACTCCCACTCCTCACCAATTCTGAATTGTTTTTCCACTATAACGGAGTCTTTATTTTCAACTGAAAACCTTACATTGATGAATCGCTCCGGGTCACCGGTCGGGACATTGTGTCCGGCATATTTGTTTTCAACATTCAATTTGAAATTAGCAATGTCTCCAGGCCTGATTGTTTCCTTCGAGATCTCAGACGTAAATTCCAGGCCGGCCAATCCAACAGATTTCTGATCCGCGAACTTTGGGATACCTGAACCCGGGAAATAATGCCGGCGATTTTTTCTCTTACCAAAGCCTTTTACTAGCTCTCTTTCAACAATTGGCATATGACAACTGATACAATTCTTACCCTGGGCAAAAGCAGGACCCTTAGCCCATTCATCTCCGGTTTCAAAAGTACATACCAGGTCGGGATAGAGTTCTTCAACCGCATTATGACAATTCACACAAAGTTGTTCTGATAGGTGCTTTGGATTTTCCAAGCTGATATGGGGAGCGAGAGAGATAGAAGTTAATCCAATAATTTTCCCATTCCGAACATGGCAGCTGGCACAGTTTATGCCTTCTAACTGAAGTTTCGTATCAAAATTTGGGTTTCTGGCTTTCACTGGCGTTCGATGATCACCACCAATAAGTCCTATTACAACAAATTCCTGTTGATTTTGCAATGGTGTATGACAGTTGAGACACACATATACATCATCTTTCTTCCATTCAGCAAGAAATTGCGGATCGATGAACGCTGCGGCATGAGTTGACAGCTTCCATTCTTCGTAAATTTCCTGATGGCAAGTACCACATGATTCCGCACTAATTGATGTAAGCCCCTTTGGGATTGACTGATGGGGAATAGCACTTTCCCAAATCTTTGTTAAAGGAATTGTGTCTAATCGGACAGTGTCAGTCTTCTGCGATCCGGATTGACAATTCGACAATATAGAGGCTATCCAGACCGAACAACTTACTAGCAGAATGAATTTTTTGTTTTTCAAAACGATCAACTGTTACAGCTGTCTCAAAACAGGTTTTTCTTTATAAAAGCTAATTTCTTCCCTCAATTATAGTCGGAAATTAGCCCTTACATCAAATTTAGAATCCAAAAATTCTGGCGGCGTTGTTGCCGAAAATTTTCGCCTGATCAGTTGCTGATAAATCAGGGAGAAATGATTTACATCGGTCGATAACAGCACCATAGGAATCACCTGTGGTATCCGGTCCAAAGCCGCCTCCGTACATCATGCGATCCGCACCAAATTCATCAACTAGGTGCTGGATGGTAGGTGCTATTTCGCGATGAGGATAATTGTCACTCGAAGGAATTCCAGAAAGTTTTACAATCACATTGGGATATTTCGACCAGCCCAATACTTTATCATATTCGTCTAGGCTCCCCTGGAACGGCCGACCGAGGTGGTCGATCAGAACAGTGGTGTCTTTGAATTCCCGGATCAAAGGTTCGAAACCGGGGGCGTATCGAGGTTCGAAATGGAGTTGGATAGCAAGGCCATTGTCACTAGCCAGTTTCCATAGCCGTCGGAGTTCGGGCTTGCCGAATGGAGGTAATCGCTCAGGTACATAAGCATGAATCCGGGCAGCTACTATCGGGATGCGTTTGGCCAGTTCGGGAAGTTTCTTAAACGTTTCAGGGTCGTCTGCAAAGAAGAGACAGGTTCCTTTTAGGCGTCCGTCGCCGACTTCCAGGCAATATTCAAGATAGCGATGGTCATCCTGGTAGGGCTCAGGATGAACAACGATGGCATAATCTATTCCTCCATCATTCATGCACTGGAGTAGCTGTTGTGGGGTAGCCGCTCTCTCAGGGCGGTACGGTGCCTTGTGGTGATAAGGGAAACGCTCATCATCGGCACCGGCAAAACAATGCAGATGTGTGTCTACTATGACGGATTTTTTTTGCAAAATTTCTTTGGAAATTGCTGAAGTAAATCCAAGCGAAGTCGCTGCCATGACGCCTGTGTTTTTTACAAAAGTTCTTCTATTCATTGTGTTAGAAAATAATCCTATGTGTGTTGATAAAAATCTGCTTTCATTCCTCGTACTCCAGGCTTAACTGCAAACAAATTTCCGCCCCATTTATCATTCGCATCTGCTTTGGCAGAAGTGATATACAAGGTCTTCAGATCTTCCCCGCCAAAAGCACAGGAGGTTGTATTCCGGGCAGGTACCTTGATTTCTGCTAATTGTTCACCTGACTCAGGATCAAAGCATGCTACTTTTGAAGCGCCATAAAATGCCACCCATAGGTGATCATTTTCGTCGATGCACATCCCATCTGGGAATATCTTATCAAATTTTAAAGCATTGGCTTGCTTCTCAATATTGCCCGTATTGATATCAAAGGAAAATGCCTGAACTATTTGAGTAGACGTATCTATATAATACATCTTATCCGCAGCCTTGTTCCAGGCAAGACCATTCGATACTGTAATTCCACTGAGTTTTTTTGTCACCCGAAGTGTGGAATCAAGACAATAGAGGCTTCCCTCCACATCCCGTGGTTCATTAATCATCATTGTTCCTGCCCACAACCGTCCTGCGGGGTCACATTTTGCATCATTGAAGCGATTTTTGGGCAGATGACTCTCGGGATCAAATATCGGTTTTAATACCTCCATTTGAGGATCGAAAAATGCAAAACCATGTTCCATGGCAAGTAGCAATTCTGATTTTTCGCAGGGTATTACCGCTCCGACCATTTGGCCAATTGAATAAGACCGATTTGTGTTATTTTGAGGTCGGTAACAGTGTAATAGCCCATTCGTAATATCAACCCACCAGAGCTCCTGATTCCGATAATCCCATACCGGCCCCTCTCCAAGTAGCGTATGAGGTTTTTGCAAGACGACTTCGGCTTTTAGGTTGATCATCTTATACTCAACGTTAAAAGGATAGTGTTTCAGTTAAGCGATAAACATTGCCATCAGCCTTGGTATAGAGGTAAAGTTCACCATCTGAATCCTGACCAATCCTCAAATCAATGCGATCGTTCCCAAAAAAATCTTTAAAATTCAATATCCCCTGTTGATAAGAAGCTTGCCATTCCATGATTGCAGCCTGCTGTCCTATAACCAGATCCGACATCTCAACATAAAAAAGTCGACCGATCATAATATCACCGAAAATATATTTTCCCTTTAGGTCTGGTATTAATGATCCTGTGTACTCAAAGCCTCCACAAATGGCGTTTCCTTCATCATGATCGTATTGTGCTACCGGATAGGTGATGTTATAGATGGAATCCTCTTTCGGAAGGGGAAAGACGTTGTTCATACTTCCATAGGCATCCATCACAAACGTGCCTTCACGAACAGGCCATCCGTAAAATTCTCCGGGCTCAATCATGTTAAGCGCCTCAATATTGTGCTGACCAATGTTGCTTGCTAAAATCTTGCCGTCACTGCTCCAGGTGATCCGGTGTGGGTTTCTGAATCCATAACAATAGATCTCCCTGAGTGTCTTTGGATCAGTGTCATTGATGAATGGATTTAATGGAGGTATTCCATACTTCCCATTTTTACTGTTATTGCCTTTCGGGTCAATTCTGATGATTGTCCCCCAAATGTTTTGGATGTTATTGGCTGTCCATGGATAACCTTGCTCGACAGCGCCTCCATCTCCAATCCCAATATAGAGCAAGCCATAGTCTTCTTCTCCGGATTTGGCATATGGATTAAAAATTACCTCCTGGACACCATGAATACCGGTCACCATATTAACCCGCAGCATTTCCCTGTTAGTTCCTTTAAAGTTAGGATCATTGGGTGCTTCAGTTTTCCATTCCTGCAATACCCATTGTAGCGTTACAGGGATAGAATCCGCATAACTGAAGTCAGCTAATTGGGTACCAGGAGGCTCTGTATGGGTGGTGTACATCAGGCCATTCTGTAGAAATTCAGGGTGAAAGGCGAAACTCCCAAATCCTGTGGCCAGTCCGGGTTGAGGAATAAAATCTGGCATTTCTTGAGCCATATCGAAATAAACCCGCGATTTGTCATTAACCAGTTCATAGAGCTTCCCTCTGAGGTCAACAATAAACATCCTATTAGATCCCGGAATGTTTGCCATCTTGGTAATCCTTGCTTTTGGTGCCTTTTCGGCTGAGGCAGGTATCGAAGTGACAAGCTCCATGCTGATAACCAAATCTGACATCTCAATCTTTTCAGGAATTGGATCTTTCAGTGCGGCAGTATCGATTTGCGATTCCTCAAGTGACAAATTTTGGGTGTGAAGGTAGGCCAGCACCTGATCAATATTTTCATCAGATAAATGCCCAAAAACTGGCATGGCGACTTTATACTTCTCAAGCAATGCAGAGGCCCTTTCATCTCCGGAGGTTATGACTTCCCCGGGGTTTTTAATGAATCCCTTCAGCCATTCTGTAGCAACTTGTTTCGTTATTCCTCCGAGCCTTGGCCCTATTCCATCCTGGTTGATGTTATGACACGGGCTACAATTCTGTTGAAAAACGATTTTACCCATCGCAATGAATCCGTCATCTGTAGATATTGAACTGTAGTCAATAGTTTGTTTTGAAGTGCATGAATAAACCAGAAAACTGATGGCGATAAGAACCAATCTGGTAAAAATTCTCATAAGGGAGGTGCAAAATTGTCGATAAATAGGTCAATATAATCAATGGCCAATTGATTGCAAATCTGAGTACTATTGATCAGCCGTATTCGGGACCGCAGATACAAAACTCAGCTTTGTCCATTCCGTGAGGATTCTTTGTATTATAGGACATTCTTATCAGAGGTCTGGCTTTCTCAAAACCAGTCGACTTAAGCCATTGGATAAATGATTTTTTGGTATCGACTACATCCATAATTATTGGTCTATCCTTTATCGTTTCAATACATGTGGAAATGATGGCCTGGGCTGTAATCTCATCATTGGCATAAACCGGACCAATGTGGTGGTAAAAAGTCCCCTGTCGTGCAAGCGCAAATCCATCTACCTGATTGCCCATTTTGCATATAATTCCTAAACCGGGATTTGAGCTAAGGATCATATTGATCAAATGCTCACGATTAGCTCCAAAAACTTTTGCATCATAAGCTACTATGTTATCATGGTCTTCAAGCGAGATGCCCTGAACCGCAATTCCATCTCTATCAGCTGTAAAAACATTTTTCGTCTTCAGGATCATTCTACTTATTGCTGATTCAGATGAAAATCCAATTTTTTCATAAACTTTCAATCCTGTCGGCGTTGCATCCAATTTCACTGTTTCCACACCTTTTAACTTTTCCAACACTGTTTTCATCAATCTCTTACTGATACCAAGGCCCCGGTATTCCTTACGGACCAACATCATCCCGATCCAGGCTATTTTGTTTCCATAATTGATAGCGGTAATGGTGCCAATAACATCTGCCCCCACTTCCGCAACAAGACAGAATTCCGGTGAAGTCTTCATCATCAGTTTCCAATCCGCCTCAACTTGATTCCATCCCTCAACATTTTTGATTTCCATGGCGGATGGAATATCTGTATCCATCATTTGACGAATTAGAATTCTTTTTCCCATTACAAGTAATTGGTTGTCTTCGATTCTCAGTAATGCTTATCTTTCAAGATAAAATTATTAATTGAGAGTATTGATGATTGATTCAATAAACACCGTTGAAAAGCTCGAAGATTTCCTTAGTACCCCTTCGGATGAGCTTGTTGCAGATTTGAGCAAGATCGAAGGAGATATCCTCATTTTAGGTCTTGGTGGAAAGATGGGCCCTACATTAGCCCTGCTTGCTCAACGGGCTGTGGATGAAGGAAACCTGGATAAAAGAGTAATTGGTGTTTCGAGATTTTCAGATAAAGATCTTCGCAGCGATTTGGAATCTGCGGGCATCAAAACAATTGCCGGTGATTTGCTGGATACAAAATGGTTGTCAACATTGTCTGATATTGAAAATGTCATCTACATGGCTGGGAACAAGTTTGGTACAACAGGAAACGAGCACTATACATGGGCCATGAATACTTTCGTCCCAGGCATGGTGGCTTCTAAATACAGGAATTCAAGAATAGTAGTTTTTTCTACAGGCAATGTCTATCCTTTATCATCAGTAACTGAGGGTGGCGCTACCGAATTATCCCGACTAGGCCCCATTGGAGAATATGCGCAATCATGTCTCGGTCGGGAGCGGATGTTTGAATATTTTTCTAACAGGCACCAAACCCCAGTAGTCTTGTTCCGCTTAAACTATGCGCTTGAGATGAGGTATGGTGTGCTCCTGGAAATTGGTCAATCAGTCTTCAAAAAAAAGCCAGTCGATTTAAAAATGGGACATGTTAATTTAATCTGGCAGGGAGATGCCAATGAGTTTGCCCTCCGATCCTTATTGCATTGTAGCTCACCACCAAATCCTATTAACGTTACAGGACACGAAACCCTGTCCATAAAATGGATAGCTGAAGAATTTGGGAAATTGTTTGGCATAAAACCAGCCTTCGAATCAGCACCTGAAGAAACGGCGCTTTTGAGTAATACGACTAAAGCTAATGGATTATTTGGCACTCCAAAGGTGCCAATTGGAAAGATGATTGAATGGACTGCCAACTGGATCAGCATTGGTGGTGAAACCCTTGACAAACCAACCCATTTCCAGGAAAGGGAGGGAGCTTTTTAGGTATGAAAAAACTGAATACGGAGAAAAAAGTAATTCTATTCGATGGCACCGTCATTCCTGCTCACCCATTGGCCTTGTATGACGACGGCCAACTCGATGAGGATGGCCAGCGATTATTAACAAGATATTACATGTCTGCCGGTGCGGGAGGAATTGCAGTTGGTGTTCATACTACTCAATTTTCGATCCGTGATCCGAAAATTAACCTCTACAAAAAGGTGTTGGAACTGGCAGCTGAAGAAGTAACAAATTCGAATCTTTCAAGGCCTTTTTTGAAAATTGCTGGCGTTAGCGGGGATATTAAGGCAACAATTAAAGAAGCAGCGCTGGCCGCTGATCTTGGTTATGATATGGCGCTTTTGAGTGTCAATGGTCTTGGCAATTGGAGCAATGAGGAACTGTTGGAAAGGGCGAGAGAAGTTTCCCAAATTCTTCCAGTTTTTGGCTTTTATCTTCAACCGGCAGTCGGTGGCAAATTGCTGGATTATAAGTTCTGGAAAGACTTTGCAGAAATACCCAATGTGTTGGCGATCAAAATGGCGCCATTTAACCGCTACCAGACTTTGGATGTTGTCCGGGCAGTGTGCGAGTCAACCCGGTGCGAAGAGATTGCGCTTTACACCGGAAACGACGACAACATTGTTGCCGACCTGCTGACTACCTATGAATTCAACGTAAACGGTAAAATGAAATCCAAAGCAATTGTTGGCGGCTTGCTGGGGCATTGGGCAATTTGGACCAAAAAGGCTGTTAAATTGCTGGATGAGGTCAAGGAAGTCAGGAAATCCGGGGGTCAGGTTCCTTCAGCATTGTTGACAAAGGGGATTGCCGTTACTGATTCGAATGCTGCTTTTTTCGATGCCGCCAATAATTTCAAAGGCTGTATTGCAGGTATTCATGAGGTGCTGAGAAGACAAGGCTTAATGAAAAACATTCGTTGTCTTGATCCGAAGGAAGGTCTATCACCAGGCCAGATGGATGAAATCACGAGGGTTTATGAAAGTTATCCTGATTTGAATGATGATGGATTTGTGAGAAGTTTTCTAAATTGAAAACATCAACTTCCCTTCCTGGCGCTCGCCAAAATATGCTGATGGATCAATTCAGCCTGTTCCTCCGTTAATCGTCCATCAAATTTCGGCATTCCCTTCTCCAAAAAGACACCTCCCAATACGATGTCCCTATACATATTATGTGTCTCTTCTGTGGAAAAGGCCAGATCGGGAATTGGTCCGTCGCCAGAACCAACACCCCCATGGCACAGGTGGCAGTAATTCACATACAAGCCTGCTGCTTCAGCCAGTTCTTCAGGAGTAGCCGTTACCGGCAGGTCAATCGGAACATTTCGTCGGGCATCAGGATAATCTGGTTTCGGTGTTGAGCCTCCTAATGCGAAAGTGTAAACCGTTCCCGGGTGCATCGCTTTGGCTACCACGCTGTTCTTTCCAAAACCACCTCCCCAGCCAACAGCAATAGTAATGTATTGAACCCCGTCCACAAGATAAGTTAAGGGTGGCGCCAGGACTCCTGCGTCAAATTCAAATTTCCAGATTTCTTCACCGGTTGTTGCAAGGTAAGCCCTGAAAATTCCTTCTGCGTTTGCCTGGAAAATCAATTCAGGTGTCGACAAAACGCCTCCATTGAATTGCGTTGGATAATCCACACCCCAGACTTTCCTTTTCGCTACAGGGTCCCAGGCGATCAATTCCCCTTTTGGTTCTTTTGGTGCCAATGGGTCATCCCGTCTTGGATTGGCTGGTTCATTGCCAATGCCCGGATTCCAACCCAACGGCCATGCAAATCCTGTTTTATTGAATTCCCAATTGGGTAACTGTCCATAAAAAGATGAAGTATGCGTTGCCGGGATGTAGACCAAACCTGTATTTGGATTGAAAGCCATCGGCATCCAGTTGTGGCCGCCATCATAGTTAGGTGCGAGGCGTGCATTAACATCAACGTACCGGGCAAAAGATGTTTCAATAGGTCTGCCCGTTTCAAGGTCAACTTTTTCAGCCCAATTGACATAAACGTATTTGTCCGCTGAAATCAGTTCACCACTTTCCCTGTCCAGGACATAAAAGAAGCCATTTTTCGGTGCCTGCATCAGTACCTTTCTCTTCTTGCCCTCAATTTCAAGGTCTGCTAATATGATGTGCTGCGTAGCGGTAAAATCCCATGATTCACCAGGTGTAGTTTGATAATACCAAGCCAAAGAACCATCATCGGGATTCACTGCGAGAATCGATGACAGATAGAGGTTGTCGCCTCCACCCGGACTTCGCAATTCACGGTTCCATGGAGACCCATTACCTGTCCCGATGTATAACAGCTTTAGCTCCGGATCGTAAGCCATGGCATCCCACACTGTACCTCCACCACCGTACTTCCACCACTCTCCATTCCAGGTTTTAGCGGCAGCCTCCACATCCGGGGTTTCAAATGGCAGGGATGGATCACCTGGAACCGTATAAAACCTCCAGGCCATTTCACCGGTTAAGGCATCATAGGCAGAAAAATAACCCCTGACTCCATATTCAGCACCGCTGTTTCCAATGATAACTTTGCCCTCCACAACCCTTGGGGCCTGGGTGATGGTATAAGGGTAGGTCCGATCGATCGTTAGTTCTTCCCATTTGACTTCACCTGTAACTGCATCCAATGCTATCAACCTACCGTCAATTGTTCCGATAAAAACCAATCCTTTATAAAGAGCAACACCTCGGTTGACCACGTCACAACAGGCTTTTTCGCCATAAGCTCCGGGTACTTTCGGGTCAAACTCCCAGATCAATGTCCCTTTCCTCACATCGAGGGCAAAAACTTTGCTCCATGGCCCACTGAGGTACATGATACCATCGACTACGAGAGGTGTAGCCTCAACTCCCCTTTTTGTTCCGAGGTTGTAACTCCAGACAAGTCCTAAATCCGCAACATTCGAGGCATCAATTTGATCAAGCGTTGAAAACCGGTCTTCCGAATAATTTCTTCCATAGGAGAGCCAGTCGCCCTGGTTGGCATCAGCCTGCATGATACGGCTGCCATCGATAGTCGATGTAACCTGTTGGATGTGTTCTGGTGAGCCTTTGTCAGGGGCCTTTGTGCAGCTTGAGCCTATAGCCATTGTTAACGACAGAAGAATTATTGGTTTCATTTGAAATATTAATTGAGATTGCTAAAATTAAGAATTATTAGTAGTTGGCAGGATCTTGGCAAAAACATGGAATATGTCTTTGAACCTTGTGGTATCACGCCCTGAATAATTATCGATTATTTATTTCACACCTATTTTAAGTTGTATTTCCGAATGTATACTTTTTGGCCTTCTCTAATTATGTTAATTGTTGGAACTATTGTAACGATTAAGAAACGATTCATTGATAAACATAGCTAATTAATCCCGTCCTCGATTATAATTTCCAAGGCCTGGGTTCGTGTCCTCGTGGACCACTCAGATGGGTCTATAAGTAAGTTTAGGAATCGTCTTTGAGAAGCCGCTGCCATTTATTGATGGTGGCCATCTAAAAATATATATTCCCCAGCTCCATGTTCGATTTTTTAGGATAGCAAAAGTTTGCATTGTATGGAATAATTGGGTTTTAATTCTTCAATGCCAAGGTTCGTGTCCTCACGAACCTATCATAAATCCCCATGTCAGATTTCGTGTATCACGAACCAATTGGTTGAAAATAACCTGACCTCCCGTTTGTTTCGTGATGACACGAAACAAGGCTTAAGCCTCAATTAATTCTTAGGGTTCAAAATTCCTCACCCAAATGTTTCAAAAATGAATAGTTATGGTCTCCTTTTTCATAGAACGAAGCCGAGGAGTATTCATAATCGCACGGATCAGTTACGAGGTTCCATTGCTCACCAAGAGGATTCAAATGAATATAATCCAGCTTTTGATAGGCAACTTTAGGTGTGTATAATTCTATGGCCAGCGAATCTCGTTGCCAGAATTCATATTGTTTATTCAATCTATCAACCCAATATTTCCTCAGTTCATCACGCGGTAGCATTTGCTTAAACTTATGGGCGCTAAACTTCAGCAATGAAGCGCTTGGAAGTTCTTTGCCATTGAATTTATTCATCCGCCATATCAGATGAATGTGGTTTGGCATGATCACGAAACTGAAAACATCGATCAATTTTTTGGACGACAGAAATGAAAGCGACTCAATAACTACGGTTTTAAAAGCGTCATTTTCAAGTAGCTTTTGCCATTTGTTGATAGTTGCAGTCCAGAAATAAATGTTCTCTAATTCAATTTTCGAATTTCGAATGTTGTCAGACGAGGTCATAATCAAAATCGGTTCGTGAAGACACGAACCTTGGCTTTTAGATAAAGTAGCTAAAATGTGATTCCTTCATTTTGAAATCTGGTTTTCCCTCATGCCCAGGTTCGTGTTGATAGTAGTTGTCCATAAATAAATCTTATGAATTTTTCGGGCGATACCATAATCAAATCTACTGTGAAGATCCGAAGCAGTACAGCGCATGAAGGGTTTTGAGCAGAACAATGGAAATTTGCCACATGATTAAAGGTTCGGGGAATTTTGTGTAAAATGTATTTCGAACATTTTGAAATCTTGTTTTCCCTTACAATCCATCCTAAATTGACCGGCTGAAAATCACCAATGATTAAAATAGACAAAGACCTCAAGGCTGGAGACCTGAGGAAGAAGATTGAAACGTTTTGGTCGCTTTCCGGTGAGAAGATTCGACTGATTGAAAAAGATTACGATCAGACCAAGGGATCACCGGTTTTTACCATCGAAGGGAAATACTCTACCCGAGGATGGACTGAATGGACGCAAGGGTTTCAGTATGGTTCAGGAGTCTTGCAATATGATGCTTCAGGGGAAAGAAGCTTTTTGGAAAATGCGAAAAAACAGACCGTCGATGATATGGCTCCACATGTCAGCCACACCGGGGTTCATGATCATGGTTTTAATAATGTAAGCACCTACGGAAACCTGCTTCGACTCATGAAGGAAGGAAAGATTGATTATAACGATTGGGAGAAAAATTTCTATGAACTGGCCTTGAAAATTTCAGGAGCGGTGCAGGCAGGACGCTGGACGAACATTCAAGATGGAGGCTTTATCCATTCTTTCAATGGTCCCCATTCGCTATTTGTAGATACCATCCGATCCTGTCGGGTATTAGTACTTAGCCATTGTTTAGGCCACGTCCTACAAGGAGAAGGAGACATTAGGATTAACCTTTTGGACAGGACGATAGAGCACCTCAAAGCTACTGCTGATTATTCCGTGTTTTATGGAGAAGGTCGTGATTACTATGACGAATGGGGGAGGACGACGCACGAGGCCATCTTCAATACTAAAGACGGCAACTATCGTTGCCCAAATTCACAACAAGGCTATACAGGGTTTAGTACCTGGACCCGTGGCCTTGCCTGGGCCATGTGCGGATTTGCCGAACAACTGGAATGGTTTGATACAATTTCTGATGAACATGTCAAAACCGGGAGCAAAAAAGAAATCGAAGTTTTCATGTTGAAAGCAGCCAAAGCCACTTGTGATTTCTACATTAAGAATACTCCAACCGATGGTATTCCTTATTGGGACACAGGGGCTCCCAATCTCCACAAGCTGGGAGATTATTTGGGCAAGTCGGCTGATCCGTTCAATGACTTTGAACCTGTGGACAGCTCAGCGGCGGCCATTGCCTCCCAGGGTTTACTTAGGTTGGGGAAATACCTACAGGATAAAGGTGAAACTGAACTCGGAAACAATTATTGGCAAGCCGGATTGACGGTCGTTCAAACCCTTCTGGAAGAACCTTACTTAAGCACCAAAACGAATCATCAGGGATTGATCCTGCACTCAATATATCACAGGCCAAATGGATGGGACCATGTCCCCAAGGGAAGCAAAATACCTAACGGAGAGTCAAGCATGTGGGGTGACTATCATGCCCGTGAAGTTTGCCTCTACCTCCAGAGAATCATTGAAAATGAAAAGTATTATACCTTCTTTAATTGCCTTTGATGAATCCAAAACCTTTGACTGACCTTTCGCAGTTATGTATTCATACCATCACGACTAAACCCTGGAGCATTGAGGAGGCGGTTAAAAACTTTACAAATGCTGGAGTTTGTGGAATTACCGTTTGGCGTGATACACTTGATGGAAGGAACATCAGAAAAACAGGGAAACTAATCCGAGACAGTGGATTGGAAGTGGTATCACTTGCTCGCGGAGGGTTTTTCCCAAATAAGGAAAAGTCGAAAAGAAAAGAAGCCATTGAGGACAATCTCAAGGCCATTGAAGAAGCACATGAACTCGGGGCGCCAATAATTGTTTTGGTTTGTGGTGCTGAACCTGCACAGTCTCTTGAAGAATCGAGAAAACAGATCCACGATGGAATTGCTGAGATATTGCCCACAGCGAAGAAAGCTGGAGTCAAGCTGGCCATTGAACCGCTGCATCCCATGTATGCTGATACGCGATCAGCCATCAACACATTAGGTCAGGCCAATGATATGGCATGTGAGTTGAACTCCCCTTTTGTTGGTGTGGCTGTTGATGTTTACCACCTCTGGTGGGACCCGGATTTAGAACAGGAAATAAAGCGATGTGGCAGTAGCGGGCATTTGATGGCTTTCCACGTTTGCGATTGGAATGTTCCGACTAATCACTTTCTATTGGACCGTGGATTGATGGGTGAAGGATGTATTCCAATTAGCAAAATCAGGTCATGGGTAGAAGAAGCCGGATTCACCGGATTCAATGAAGTGGAAATTTTTTCTGAAAAATTCTGGCGTCAGGATCAGGCAAAATTCTTAAATAAAATCATCACCGCTTACAAAGAAAACACATAGTTCCAGTGGTAATTGCTAATATTGAAGCATATGAAGCAACATAAGGTAGGCATAATCATGAATGGAGTCACAGGAAGGATGGGTAAAAACCAGCACCTACTTCGTTCTATTGCTGCAATAATTAAGCAGGGAGGTTTAAAAATCCGCGATGATGAAGTCATCATGCCTGATCCCGTTCTCATTGGTCGTAATCCTGAAAAACTTAAAGAGCTTTGTGAATTGTCAGGAGTAAAAAAGATGACTACGGAACTGGATGAAGCCCTAAGTGACCCAGATAACGTTATCTATTTTGATGCTCAGACTACCGGGCGGAGGGCTGACGCAGTACGGAAGGCTGTAGCAGCCGGGAAACATATTTATTGTGAAAAACCGGTCACACCTGATGTGAAGTCAACTTTGGAATTATTCCAACTGTGTAAAGAAGCTGGCTTGAAAAACGGAGTCGTTCAGGACAAGCTGTGGCTACCGGGAATTTTAAAACTTAAAAAACTGATTGATGGAGGCGACCTGGGCAGGGTCCTTTCAGTAAGAGGTGAGTTTGGTTATTGGGTGTTTGAGGGTGACACCATTCCTGCCCAAAGGCCATCATGGAACTATAGGAAAGAAGACGATGGCGGTATTATTATCGACATGCTTTGTCACTGGAGATACGTGCTCGATAACGTTTTTGGAAAGGTGAAAGCCGTTTCCTGCTTGGGAGCTACACATATTCCCCGTCGGATTGATGAGGACGGTAATCCTTACAAATGCACTGCCGATGATGCTGCTTATGCCATTTTTGAATTGGAAGGTGACATCATCGCCCATTTCAACTCATCATGGACGGTAAGGGTAAGGCGGGACGACCTGTTGACACTTCAGGTAGATGGAACCAAAGGATCTGCAGTCGCAGGTCTGAGGGATTGTTATACCCAGTTTTATGAAGAAACACCCCGGCCAGTATGGAATCCGGATGTTCCACAGCCAATCAATTTCTTTGAAGGTTGGACAAAGTTTGATGAAAATATTCAGTATGAAAACGCCTTTAAGGCACAATGGGAATTGTTTCTCAAGCACATTGTGAAAGATGACCCATTTCCATGGACCCTCCTGGAAGGAGCAAAGGGCGTTCAACTGGCTGAGAAAGGGCTCGAGAGCTGGGAAAAACGATGTTGGTTAGATATACCTGAGCTCTAAATTAGGCCTTATGAAGAAAGTTGCACTGGTCACCGGAGGAAGTCGCGGAATTGGCTTTGGAATAGCCAAGCACCTTGCTATGACTGGTTTTGATCTGGCTATCAATGGTGTACGCAAGGCCGATAAGGTTACGAATGAGTTGGACGAACTTCGAGAATTTGGAGTCGACATCATCTACTGCCAGGGCGATATTGCATCAGAAAATGACAGACAATCAATCGTTTCTGAAGTTAGAGGTCACTTTAGAAAACTAAATGTACTCGTCAACAATGCTGGTATCGCACCTCCGGAAAGGAATGACATTCTAAAGGCAACTGAAAGTAGCTTTGACAAAGTGATTTCAACCAATCTCAAAGGAACTTATTTTTTAACACAGGCAGTTGCGAATTGGATGGTTGAGCAAAAGAGTGCCGATAAAGAATTCCAAGCGAGTATCGTGAATGTTACTTCAATTTCATCAACGCTTGCCTCCACCAATCGTGGTGAATATTGTATTTCCAAAGCCGGCTTAAGCATGGCATCGCAGTTATTCTCAGTCCGACTTGCAGAATATGATATTCCTGTTTTCGAAGTAAGGCCTGGAATTATCCATACTGATATGACCTCCGGTGTGAAAGAAAAATATGATAAACTTATTGATGAAGGCCTGACCCTGCAAAAACGCTGGGGACTTCCAGATGATGTGGGTAAGGCCGTAGTTTCATTGGTTTCAGGATGTTTTCCTTATTCCACTGGCCAGGTGATCATGGTCGACGGCGGCTTAACCATTCCAAGACTTTAAACAAATCAAAATGATAGAAACCCCAACCCAACCAAAGAGTGCATTAGCACAAATTCTGAGCATTCCTGTGATTGTTGCCGCCCTTGGCTACATGGTCGATATGTATGACCTGTTTTTGTTCAGCATCGTAAGGGTACCAAGCCTCGTTTCATTAGGACTTGTAGGCGACCAGTTGCTTGATGATGGCATCATGCTCCTCAATATTCAAATGGCAGGGATTCTTATTGGTGGTGTTTTCTGGGGAGTGATGGGTGACAAAAAAGGACGTTTATCAGTCCTTTTCGGTTCGATCATTATCTATTCGTTGGCCAACATTGGTAACGGAATGGTAACTACTGTTGAACAATATGCTGTTTTAAGGTTTATTGCCGGTGTCGGCCTTGCCGGGGAATTGGGCGCCGGTATCACACTGGTCACGGAAATCCTACCTAAGGAAATACGCGGATATGGAACAACTTTAGTTGCCACAATGGGTGTTTTCGGCGCCATACTGGCTTTTGTTATCGCCGATACTTTTGACTGGCGCATGTCCTATTACATTGGTGGAGGACTGGGTTTGGTTCTCCTGGTCATGCGTGTTGGTGTTTTTGAATCTGGAATGTATACCAAAGCAAAATCAGAAAATGTGGTCCGTGGGAGTATGATGATGCTGTTCGGAAACAGAGCCCGGGTCCTCAAATATCTTCAGAGCATTTTGATTGGATTACCCATCTGGTTTGTTGTGGGCGTATTGATCACCTTTTCTCCGGAGTTCGGTATTGCTCTGGGGCTCTCAGAACCTGTTGTCGCGGGTAAAGCAGTCTTGTTTGCATTCAGCGGTCAGGTGTCAGGCAACATATTAAGTGGTTACCTGAGCCAGTATTTCAAAAGTCGCCGTAAAATAATTTTCACATTCATATTGATGATGACATCTCTCATCCTGGTTTATATTCTGGTACCATTGGGCAGTACAGCTATGTTTTACATATTGTGTGGGGGACTTGGATTTTGCAGTGGTTACTGGACGCTCTTCATCACTGTGGCAGCTGAACTTTTTGGGACGAATCTCCGGGCCACTGTGGCTACCACAGTACCAAACTTTGTGAGAGGTGCCATAATACCAATCATAGCGCTTTTCACCTTCTTCAGAGGAATGGTAGGACTACTTTATGGAGCGCTTATTGTAGGAATGATCACTGTCGTTTTAGCACTTCTGGCACTTAAATATCTTGAGGAGACTTATTCGAAGGATTTGGATTATTCAGAAGAATAACGCCACAACCCCTTAAAGAAATTGATTTTCGTCATGAAATGATCCTTTCAGACCTTTAAGGCTATGTTATGATTATCTTTATAAAGAGGACACCCTCTTTATGAACCTGAATCTTACAGCTGGAAAACAACAAACTTATGATGCCATTGTCGTCGGGACGGGGGTAAGTGGTGGGTGGGCTGCCAAAGAGCTTACTGAAAAAGGATTAAAGACACTGGTGCTTGAGCGGGGAAGAATGGTCAGGCATGTAACGGACTACCCCACAATGAACCTCCACCCCTGGGAACTTAAATACGCCGACCGTTTGACACCCAGGGAAATAAAGGAAGACTATCCTGTTCAAAGTCGCACGGCATATGCCATCAAACAATCTACCAAACACTTCTTCGTGAAAGACAGTGAGCATCCCTATATCCAGAAAAAACCCTTTATGTGGACTCGGGGATATCAAGTTGGTGGAAGATCGCTTATCTGGGGCAGATGGGCCTACAGGAGAGGAGATCTCGAATTTGAATCTAACGCCAGGGACGGAGTGGGCGAAGACTGGCCCATTCGCTATGCGGATATCGAACCCTGGTATGATTATGTAGAATCTTACATCGGCGTAAGCGGCTCCCGGGATGGTCTTCCACAGGTACCTGACGGCAAGTTCCTTCCACCATGGGAGATGAACTGCCTCGAAAAGCATGTGCAGTCCAGACTGGCAGAAAATTATACCGACCGACGACTAACAATTGGGCGGACAGCAAATATTTCAGTGGCTCATGGAGGAAGGGGGAAATGTATGGCCCGTGACCTGTGTACCCGGGGTTGCCCTTATGGCGCTTACTTCAGCAGCAACTCCGTAACTCTACCCGCTGCAGAAAAGACAGGCAAAATGACACTCAGGCCATATTCCATTGTACGCACCATCCTCTACGACAAGGAAAAAAGAAAAGCTTCCGGTGTTCGCGTAATAGATGCTGAAACTAAAGAGACTATTGACTATTATGCTGACCTCGTATTTCTCTGTGCATCGACATTTGGAAGTACGAGTATTCTGATGAATTCTGTTCAAAACAGCTTTCCCGACGGTCTGGCAAATACCAGTGGTGAATTGGGCCACAACCTGATGGACAACCATTTCCGGATAGGGGCACGAGGTACTTTTGACGGATTTGAATCCCAATACTATAAAGGCAGGCGCCCCGTGGGTGTACTGGTTCCGCGATTTCAAAATCTTGATGCGAAGACTAGCCGGAAAAACTATCTCCGTGGATTCAGTACCTACGGATCAGCAGGGCGACAAGGATGGAGCAGGGGAAATGGTAACTCAGACTTTGGTGCCGACTGGAAAGATGGACTTACAAAACCAGGACCGTGGGGATTTTCATTCCTGGCATTCGGTGAATGTCTGCCGAATCATAAAAACAGGATATACTTTGATGAAACGAAGAAGGATTCATGGGGGCTTCCTTTATTAACTGTGGATATGGAATGGGGCGAAAACGAACTGGAAATGCGAAAGGAAATGATGAGTTCCAGCGCTGAGATGCTTGAAGTCTCGGGGTTCAGGAATATACAAACCTATGAAGATCCACATGAACCAGGCCTCAGCATTCATGAAATGGGAACGGCCCGGATGGGGAAGAATCCCAAAACATCGGTATTGAACAGGTGGAACCAGGTGCATGACGTTCCCAATGTTTTTGTAACAGATGGTTCCTGCATGAATTCAAACGGGTGGGGTAATCCCTCACTCACCTACATGGCATTTACAGCCCGCGCCTGTGATTATGCAGTCAGAGAACTTAAAAAAGGATTGAAGTAGGCACTTAATAAATACAGATCACTTTGTAAGGACATGGCTTGTGGTCAACCATTTTAGC
>JAQCLE010000188.1 GCA_027592755.1 Bacteroidota bacterium
TCAAGATGTCAAAGAACAAAACTATATTCAACTAAACTTTGATCTATTTTAACTGGCCACTAATGATTTATGATCTTAAATCAATCACCTGCTTTTATGAACCTGAACAAACTTGTCATTTCTCTTTTATGCTTAACGTTTATCGCTTGTGTAAAGCCCAAGCCTGACGAAGGCGCTGGTGATAACTGGGCACATTACCTCGGTCACCCTACCAGCAATCAGTACTCCACTCTTGCCCAGATCAATAGGGACAATGTGGGTAAAATGGAGTTGGCCTGGACTTATGTAACGGGCGACAGCGCCATGTACCAGACCAACAACCTGGCTGTAGATGGTCGGGTTTATGCCGCCACACCCTACAGCCGGGTGGTGTCATTGGATGGGGCAACAGGAAAAGAACTCTGGACATTCGACCCCTCTTCTGTCCATGATTCACTGGCAGATGGCGACCAACGTGGCATGATGTATTGGTCAGACAATGGTAAGGGCCGGATACTTACTTCCAAAGGTTCAAGACTTTATACCCTGGACGCACTAACTGGAGAACTTGTTACCTCATTTGGTGAGGGAGGCTCCATACACCTTGGTGAGGGGATGGATATCCCCGGAAGGCCCAATGTATACCTCAACACGCCCGGTCATATTTATAAAGACATGTTCATTATCGGGGCAAATACGGGTGAAGACGTACCCGGTGCGGTTCGGGCATTTGACCTCTGGACTGGAAGACGTAAATGGATCTTTCACACCCTGCCCAGGCCGGGTGAATTCGGATCAGAAACATGGCCCGAAGACTATCTTGATAAAACCGGAGGCGCTTCCGACTGGTCAGGTGTTTCTCTTGACACAAAACGAGGCATCGTTTATCTCTCAACTGAAACAGCTGGGCCAGATTTTTACGGTGGTGGCCGCGATGGTGAAAACCTCTTTGCCAATTCCATAGTAGCCCTTGATGCCAATACAGGTGAAAGGTTATGGCATCATCAACTTGTTCACCATGACCTTTGGGACCTTGATTGTCCACAGCCACCTACCTTGCTTACTGTCACACAATATGGTGAAAAGCGAGACATCGTAGCGCAGGGAACAAAGATGGGATTGCTTTTTGTTTTTGATCGAGTAACCGGTGAACCCATTTGGCCCATTGAGGAACAGCCCGTTCCTGAAAGCAGAATACCCGAAGTCAAGTCGTGGCCCACACAACCAATTCCCACCAAACCACCGCCTCTGATGCGCCAGAAGTATTCGATAGATGACATATCCAAAATCTCGCCAAAAGCAGAATTGATGACAAGGGATGTAATCACACAATCTGGAAATTATGGTGCTTATCCCCCGCCCAGTCTTGAGTCGGTGATCATGTTTCCCGGTTATGATGGTGGTTTTGAATGGGGAGGATCAGCAGCCGACCCTGACGGCATTTTTTATACAAATGTCAACGAGATGCCATGGTTTTATCAACTGGTTCCCACACGACAAGCAGACGGGAGCGCATTCTCTTTAGGTGAAAGGCAATACCTGGTAAACTGTGCCTCATGCCATGGAGCTGACCGCAAGGGGAATCCTAGCGGTGGATTTCCGGCGCTTGACGTATTGCCAGAACGGTTGACCCGGGATGTGATTCTACAAATAATGAAAATAGGCGGCGGTAGAATGCCTGCCTTCGACCAAATTCCAGAAGCCCGACGCCTGGCGATTGTCGATTTTCTATTTGGTATAGAAAGCTCATCCGGCGGCCGCCGGAATATTGATGAAAATACACCCCCTTATGCATTCCGTGGATTCCAACGCTTTCTTGATGACGAGGGCTATCCGGCTATCAAACCACCCTGGGGAACACTCAATGCGGTGGATCTTAATACCGGTACTATTAAATGGAAGGTTCCATTGGGTGAATTCGAAGAATTGACAAAAAGGGGCATTCCTGTAACTGGTACTGAAAATTACGGCGGGCCTGTGGTCACTGCTGGTGGTATCATCTTCATAGGAGCAACTGCCGACGCAAAGTTCAGGGCATTTGATAAGGAAACAGGTGAAATACTATTTGAACATGACTTGCCATGGGATGGCAATGCGACACCAAGCACTTACATGGCCAATGGCAAACAGTACGTGATTATTTCAGCTGGCAATACCAAAATGAAACCAGTTCATGGTGGTACATTGGTAGCATTCAGCTTGCCTGACTAATAAAAATCAAAACTACTCAAATAACAATCTTTCAATCAGAGATGAAGGCAGCAGTTACGACAAGAGCCGGTGAACCATCAGTTATTGAACTTCAGGAACTTCCAATTCCAGAGGTTAAACCAGGTTGGGTACTTATTAAAGTCAGGGCATTTGGCCTTAATCGATCAGAATTATTCACCAGGCAAGGTGATTCTCCAAATGTTAAATTTCCTCGTATTCAAGGCATTGAATGTGTTGGACTTGTTGAGGACGATCCTTCTATAACTTTCAAAAAAGGTCAAAAAGTAGCGGCCATTATGGGCGGGATGGGTCGATTCTTTAATGGAGGATATGCCGAATATACTTTGGTGCCTTTGGAGATTGTTTTTCCTTTCCAAAGCAACTTACCATGGAGCACGCTCGGTTCAATACCTGAAATGTTTCAAACCGTTTCCGGATCATTGAACCAGGCACTCGAGCTCAAAACAGGTGAGTTGTTGTTGATTCGTGGGGGAACTTCTTCCATCGGAATGCTTGCATGTCAGCTGGCTAAGACTATGGGTGTTGTCGTAATATCTACTACCCGAAACTCCAACAAAGAAAAGGCGCTAAAGGACAATGGCGCTGATTATGTTTTGATAGATGATGGTTCTGTAGTACAGCAATTGAGGGAATTAATCCCTCAAGGCGTTCATAAAGTGCTGGAGTTGATTGGAACCAGGACATTGAAAGATTCATTAAAATGTATCGCTCAAAAAGGTGTGGTTTGTATGACAGGAATTCTTGGTAGTGAATGGACCATGAAGAGTTTTACGCCAATGGGAGACATCCATTCATTAGGTCGGTTGACAGTTTACATGGGAGAAGCTGGCAATATGAATAAAAATTTGCTACAGGATTTTATACAGGCAATTGAGGATGGCAATATCAAGTTGAACATTGACAAAATATTTTCACTTGATCAAATCGTAGAAGCGCACCAATACATGGAGGGCAATCACGCGAAAGGCAAATTAGTCGTCGAGATTTAAATGATAATCACAAAACAATCCAGAAAAGATTATTATAACCGCTTCGCCCTCGGAACCAAAGTTGTCAGCTCAGATATTTTGATCGGTCGCCCACTTTCAATGCTTTTTCGGGCGGCAATACCAATTAATGCAGACATGGCCCCGTCACGTAACCCAGCGGCATGTTTG
>JAQCLE010000077.1 GCA_027592755.1 Bacteroidota bacterium
TATTTTGACAAAGCAGTTAAAAACACCATTAGGAATGCTGAAAGAAATATCATTATCATTCCTATTTCCATAAATCCGAAACCTCCATTTTCTTGTAAGGCCCCAGGAGTAACCATGAGGTAAAAATCAAACCAATGGCCAAAAATCACTGCAGGACAAGCCACTTTCAAAAATGTGATGTGCCTTTTGGCATCCCTTGTCATCAAAAACAAAAATGGAAAAAAGAAATTTATAATTAAGTTAATGAAAAACGCGGGGGCGTAATGATCACTCTTCCATCTTTCAACAAAATAAATGGTCTCCTCCGGAATATTTGCATAGTAGATTAGTAAAAACTGGGAGAACCATATGTAGGTCCAGAAAATACTGAACGCCCAGACAAACTTGCCTAAATCGTGAATATGGTTAGCGTTAACTATCTTCAAATATCCAGAGTCCTTAAAAATAACAGTGACCAGAGTGATAAAAGCAAGGCCATTTACCCACCAACTTGCGAAAGTGTACCAGCCATACATTGTACTGAACCAATGTGAGTCAATTGACATGAGCCAATCCCATGCGGCTATAGATGAAGTTACTGCAAAAACTACAAGGAAAATTGCTGAGTACTTTCTCGCCTTATACCAGTTGTGAGTACCCCCTTCTCTATCTTCGGCAAGCATATACTTTTTGATAATTGAGAATAGCCAATACCAAAGCCCAAAGAAAGCTACCATTCTGAAAATGAAGAAAGCTGGAAATCCACCAGCGTGGAGTGGCCAAAAGAAAAAGCTAGCCTTACCATTAATTATTTCATCGTAATCTGGACTTGACGGATCATAGAGGTCATGATGAGTCCAGTGAAAAAGGTCATGGCCTACGATAAACCAAGTAACAACCATTAAAATACCAGAATAAGGTAACCAATGAGCCATTGCAAGGCCTATGCGCTTTACACCGACAGACCATCCCGCTTGGGCTGCATATTGAATCGCTACGAAAAATATCCCTATTAACCCAAAACCAGTAAAATACACATTATTGATCCAGAGATTTGCAAATAATCTTTTAGTCCAGTGAAAAGCATTGTGCCCCTCAGAAACTGCAGCGCCTTGATCACCATGACCACCGGAATTAAGCATTACAATACCGAGGATGAGTAGCACTACACCAACTCCTCCTGTTATCAGGATGTTTTTTTTTGCTGAGCCAGTAAATACAAATCTTTCCTCTGACATGCTCTGTGTTTTTATTCCTATTTCTGAATTACTTCATTTATATACCTTGCAATCTTCCACCTTTCCTCAGGGCTCAACTGAGATCCATGTGCTCCCATAAGTCCCTTGCCCATGGTTATCACATGGAAAATATGACCTTCTGTAATATCCTGGTATGCCAATCCAGTTAGATTAGCAACACCGGGGTATTTATCGGCGACTAAACCATCTCCCAGACCTTTTGGACCATGACAATGCTCGCAAAATCTATCAAAGAGTAACTTCCCATCAACAATAATTTGAGGGTTATCAGTCGGTAGAGGATTGATATTTCCTGCAGCAGTTTCAAGATCCTCAGTAGCCAAACGATAAGGTGTGTAACCATTTTTGTTTCTGGGCACCGTATTGGGAACAGGTGCCCTCATATTCATTTCATTCGGATTATTCGGATTGCTTGTGTAAAATTCACCTGGACCATCAATCGATGTTATAAAATTCCCAGCTTCCTTATCCTGGATTTGAGACAAACCCTCATAAGGCACCGAGTGGTACATCTGAGGTGCATATTCAGTTCCTGTATAATCTCCTTTTGCCGCACATGATGATAAACCATAAGCGACAAATGCAAATGCCGAAAGGCTCAGAAGAAATCTTGATATAGTTCTTTTCAGCTTATCCACGGGTCTTATTATTTACTTCCTGTGCTCCAGATTCTTTTAAAACTTTCTTTATATCAGCCTCACTCACATGATTGGCATCCAGATCGACTGCCACAACATGCTTATCATCAGTAATTCTAATGTCTAACAAATTTGGTTTTCCCCATGGCTTCAGATTACTGGCAACTAAAAATGTCCCCACCATTCCAAATGCTGATAACAAAACCGTCATTTCAAAGGTCACCGGGATGAATGCAGGTAACGGCAGGAAATCCTTACCACCAACAATCATAGGCCAGTCAACTGTCATCATGCCAATCTGCATGGTCAATGCAAGGCAGGTTCCTGTTAATCCGAAAAGAAAAGCTGCAATTGGTAACCGCGATCTTTTATATCCTAAAACATCGTCAATTCCATGCACAGGAAATGGACTGTAAACTTCCTGAATTTTTACACCAGCTCCCCTTATCTTCTTGATTGCTTCAAGAAGAACATCTTCATCGTCATAAATTCCAAGTACAAAATTCTTTCCGCTTGCCATAATTAATCACTTACTTTTTCAGAAGATGATTTAATAATACTCTTTACTTCAGCCATGTTAATCACAGGGAAAAACTTGGCGAATAATAGGAATGCAAATAAGAAAAATCCGAAAGAGAACAAATACACACCAACATCAACAAAAGTTGGATAAAACATCGCCCAGCTGGAGGGCAAATAATCCCTGTGAAGCGAAGTGACAATAATCACAAATCGTTCAAACCACATTCCTATGTTAACAACAATTGACAATACAAAAGTTGAGGCGATATTGGTTCTTATCTTCTTAAACCAAAATAACTGAGGTGATATAACATTACATGTCATCATGGAGGCATATGCCCACCAGTATGGGCCCGTAGCCCTGTTTATGAAAGCATATTGCTCGGCAGGAACACCAGAATACCATGCAATGAAAAACTCCGTGATGTAGGCAATGCCTACAATCGAACCTGTGATAATGATGATGATGTTCATCAGTTCTATATGGTTGATGGTAATATAATCTTCCAATTTGTACACTTTTCGGGTTACAATCAGAAGCGTGAGTACCATCGCAAATCCAGAGAAAATAGCCCCTGCAACAAAATATGGAGGAAAAATAGTTGTATGCCATCCTGGAATTACAGATGTTGCAAAATCCATAGATACAATGGTGTGAACCGAAAGAACCAGAGGTGTTGCTAATCCAGCGAGAATAAGAGCCACTGATTCGTAACGTGACCAGGTCCTTGCAGCGCCGTCCCAGCCAAAACTTAATGCACCGTAAACGGCTTTTGAAACTTTGTTTGTCGCCCGATCCCTGATAACGGCAAAATCCGGTATCAAACCGAGGTACCAGAAAACCAGTGAAACAGAGAAGTAGGTGCTAATTGCAAAAACATCCCACAACAGCGGTGAACTAAAATTGACCCAAAGTGAACCGAAAGTATTAGGAAGGGGCAATGCCCAATAGAAGCCCAACCATGGCCTGCCCATATGGAAAATAGGGAACATGGCCGCACAGATAACAGCAAATATCGTCATGGCTTCAGCAGCCCGGTTAATCGACATCCTCCATTTTTGCCGGAAAAGCAAAAGAATAGCTGATATCAAGGTTCCCGCGTGACCAATACCAACCCACCACACAAAGTTCGTGATATCCCATGCCCAACCTACCGTTTTATTCAGTCCCCACATACCTATGCCATTCCACAAAAGGAGGTAAAGGGCATAGGCTCCAACGGTTAATAAACCGAGGGCAAACGCAATAGATGCCAACCATAATTTGGAAGGCTTTTCCTCAACCCTGCTGCAAATGTCCACTGTTACGTCATGGACTGTCTTGCCGTTGGTTACTAATGCTTCTCTTACAGCCGCTGTAGCATGCATAGTCTGTTAAGCTTCTTTATTTCTAATTTTTGTAAAATACCAAACATTTGGCTTCACGCCAATCTCTTCTAATACGTGATAAGCCCGCTCTTCTTTCCATCTCATATGATTGTCTTCCCGCTCAATTCTCAATGATTTTGACACTTTACTCTCCGAATCAAGCAAATCGCCGAATGTAATTGCGTTAGTAGGGCAAGCTTTGGCACAGGCAGTAACTACTTCACCATCTTTAACTCTTCTCTTCTCCTTCTTGGCTTCCAACTTACCATATTGGATTCTCTGTACGCACATTGTACATTTTTCCATGACACCCCGGGCTCTCACGGTAACATCTGGATTGAGTACCATTTTACCAAGGTCATTATTCATTGATAGGTTCTCTGGAAAGTCCCTGTTATCGTGATACTTAAACCAATTGAACCTCCGCACTTTATAGGGGCAGTTGTTAGCACAATATCGAGTCCCAATACACCTGTTATAGGCCATTTGGTTCAGTCCTTCTGTACTATGGTTAGTAGCGGCTACAGGACAAACTGCTTCACAAGGTGCATTATTACAATGCTGGCACATCATTGGCTGAAATGTCACTTCAGGGTTTTCTGAAGCTTTCTCCAAAGCCTTGAGATCACCATGCTCGGCATCGCTGCTATAATATCTATCAATTCTGATCCAGGACATTTCTCTCCTGTTTAGAACTTCCTCCTTACCAACAACAGGGACATTATTTTCGGCCTGACATGCTATCGTACAAGTACCGCATCCAGTACATGAATTCATGTCGATTGTCATGGCCCAATGGTGATTCGTATAGGTGTGACCCTCCCACAACGAAACTTCATAAGGTTGTTTCTTCCCTGTTGATGTGCTGATTTTTGGAAAATGTCTTCCGGCTGCCGGATTCTCCTTATACTCGGCAAGCGTCGATTCCTGGATCACCGAATGGCGATCCATATGTGTATGATGTGTCTGAGTGTGTGCAACACGATAAGGCTCGCCGGTTGCCGCGATACTCACACCACTTGTTATATTATAGTTTCTAATGCCACTTTTAACCTCAACAAATGGATTTGCATCTAAGCCAAGATCATCCGCAACAACACCCGCTTTCTTTCTGCCATATCCAAGCGCCAAGCCTATAGTTCCCTGGGCCTGACCTGGCTGTACGACTACAGGAACGCTAATTGTTGTTCCATTAATTGTCAGATCAACTTTCTGGGTATTTCCTTCTGACATTACTATACCAAGTTCTACTGCATGCGCCTGAGAAACGGTAAGATAATTTTCCCAACAAGCTTTTGTCACCGGATCAGGCATCTCCTGTAACCAGGGATTATTGGCCTGGTTGCCAGATCCAATTGCTATACTTTGATAGATAACTAACTCCAAACCAGAACCACTTCCCTTAATGTTTTGAGCAGTTGCATTTAAATCAGCTGTGAACTCATAAGACTTTTCTTCTACACTGACGGCAGGAACAAATACACCGTCATACAAGGTTTTGTCCCAAAAAGTTTGGAGCTCAGTTTCAACACTCTGATTTGCAAAATGTGTCGCTTCCCAATTGGCTTTCAAGAAATCGTAATAGGTGAACTCGTTACCAGACCACATCAGGAAGGACTCCTGTGCCTGACGGTTATTAAATAAATTTGAAATTGTAGGCTGAGATAAACTTAATTGTCCGGCTATCGGCTCGGCATCATTCCACGATTCAAGAAAATGACTGTCTGGTGCCTGATAGGCCACAACTGATGTAGTTTCATCTGAACGATCGGAAGTAGATACACTCAATGATGTTTTGCTGATATTAGCGGCAATAGCAGTCCCCTTAGGATAATCATAAACCGGGTTGCAGTTATAATAGATTACAGCACCGATACTACCAGAAGATAAATCAGTTATAAACTTCTCCATCTGCTCATCATTACCACTCCTAAAGTTTACTGATTTACCCAGATCGATAGTCGAACCATAATTTGCCAACAGGCTGTTTATACCATTGACAATTGTTTGAATGCCCGGATCATTGCTTCCGGAGACTACCAGGGAATTTCCTCTTGAATTCCATAAATCGCTAGCTGCCTTTGAAATGGCATCATTGGTTGACGATGATCCTCCAATTGTAGGTACTACAGCCTTAGAGGCAATCACATTATAAAGACTTACAATTAGAGCTCCTTGTTGTGAAGGCTTAACAGCAATCCTATAATCTGCATTGGCTCCGGTCAAGGACATATTCGATTCAAAGCTGTAGAGCCTCGACATGTCTTTTTTACCTGAACCTAATTTCCTTGTTTTGGTAAATTCTTTACTAAATAGAATCGGGTTGATCCATGTTCCTAAGAAATCAGCATCAAAACTAACGACCGTCTTAACCTTGCTGAAGTCATATGAGGGCACGACCGCAACACCGAAACTGGTCTCATTGGCTTTGGTGATCCCGTAATTAGATACAGGGTCATATGTCACGACTTCGGTTCCTGGATATTTGGCCTTGAACGCCTCGATTGCTGCAAGTGTTGAAGGACTATAAATAGAATTTGAAACAATCCTGATCTGCCCTCCTGCTGCACTTATCGATGATAGCAGAGCCATTACCTCTTTATCCAAATCATTCCATGTTATGGGGCTACCATTTTTGGTTGGATTTTGAAGTCTTTCCTTATCATAAAGCGAAAGTATTGAAGCTTCCACCTGGGCTGAAGTACCACCACCTGATACGGCGGACAACTTATTACCCTCAATTTTAATTGGTCGCCCCTCCCTGGTTTTAACAACAATGCTGCAGTAGTCACTTCCATTTATATAGGAAGAAGCATAATAGCCAGGAACGCCCGGATCAATTTCTATAGGTTTGTTCAAATATGGAATGGCTTTCCGAATAGGAGTCTCACAGGCCGCCAAAGATGCAGCAGCAACACTAAATCCCATCATTTTCAGAAAATCCCTTCTGCTTGCCCCAAACTCTTCATCTTTCAATGGAAGCTTTTCTGGGAATTCATTGCGTTCTATTTGAACAAATGCCGGATCATTGGTCAGTTGTTCTAAGCCTTTCCAGTATGTCTTTTTCCCTTTTTCCATATATTACATGAGCCTCTTCAAAAAGTTATTCTTAATAATGGCACCTCGCGCATTCCAAGCCTCCATTATCTTCGACTTTCATCGGTTCTTTACTCACTTCAGAATGCAATTGAACTAATTTATCGTAATAGGCATTGCCTCGAGTATTCAAATTTGTTTCACGGTGGCAATTAATACACCATCCCATAGTCAGGTTCGCATACTGACTAATCACATCCATCTCTTCTACCGGGCCATGGCAAGTCTGGCATTCTATTCCCCCTACCTCTACATGCTGAGAATGGTTAAAATATGCCAAATCTGGCAAATTATGAACCCTTACCCACTCTATGGGAGTATTGGTTTCAACAGCCTGATATATTTTGGCTATTTCCGGAGACGGATTTGTTGTCCATGGAATATTCTTAATGGCTGAATGACAGTTCATACAGATATTGACTGATGGAATATTCGCACTCTTGCTTTTTCTGACGCCTGTGTGACAATAATTACAATCTATCTGGTATTGACCAGCATGAATCTGATGAGAAAATGCTATTGGTTGGGTTGGAGCATAGCCCGTTTGAACACCCACAGTAAATAGCCCATCAATAACCGTCTTCAAAACTACTGCAGTAAAAAAGAAAGCAGCAAAACCCAAAAATGCGTTACTCCTGACAAGGGCTTTTAAATTAAGTCGCTGTTCAACAACCTCTCGTTCATCCTCGTCCAGTTCCTTTTCTTTAAGGAATCTTGCAAGTACATTGATGATAAGAAAAAGAACAATAAGAAGAATTACCAACACGACTATCAGACCAACCATGATGACATTGATATAAGTCTGGGGCATTCCATGTTCCACGACTGTTCCGTCACCTGCGGTTGTTGTGGCAACAGCCACTTCTATTGGTTTATCAGATTCCGCCTTGATATAAGAAACAACTGACAAGATCTGGTCATCCGAAAATGGGAAAGCAGTCATGACAACCTGGTATTCTTCAAACAGTGCGTTTGCAATTTCATCTCCACTGTTGATCATCTTCTGTGGATTCTTGACGAAATTTAATATCCAATCTATCTCCCGGCGCGTGTGGACATCTCTTAATGCCGGACCAATCAATCTTTCATTTATCCGATGACATGCAGTACAATTGGCTTTGAACAATTGCTCACCTTGAGCAATTACTTCAGCATCTTCCGATATCTCCTGTGCCCGTAAGGAGGAAACACCCACAATTAATATGAAGAATAAAAATGCTGAAAATCGAGCTATAAAATTTACGTTCAAACTCAGACGGTCTGTTGTGTGCATTTGGTTAGGTTCGATTCGTTCGAAGTGCGGCAAAAGTAATATGGGGCTTAGTCATATGCAAGCAAACTTTCAACCCAAATAAGCCTTTAATCAAGGTGTCCTCCACTTCTAACATAAATCTTTGAAAATCAATGTAGTACTGTGAATTATATCCATGATTCTGGTGATTATTTAGAATGATTCTAAATAATCACCTCTTAAAATGATTGGAAAAAAATTGATCATCATCCAATTTAGTGCGATTCCCTTTTTGCATATTTGACACTGGAGTATTATAGAGTCATGACACAAGAAGAAATTAGACTACAGCAAACCAGAGAAGGTGGGAGCTGGAAGAAATGGGGACCCTACTTATCTGAAAGACAATGGGGTACGGTAAGGGAGGACTACAGTAAACATGGTAATGCCTGGGATAATATTACACACGACAATGCACGAAGTAAGGCGTATCGATGGGGCGAGGAAGGAATAGGAGGTTTCTCTGATGATTTACAAAGAATTTGTTTCGCCTGGGCTTTCTGGAATGGCAAAGATCCAATTTTAAAAGAACGTCTCTATGGATTGAGTGGTAGGGAGGGAAATCATGGTGAGGACGTTAAAGAGCTTTACTACTATCTCGACAACACGCCCACACATTCCTATATGCGTATGTTATACAAATACCCGTGGAATGTATTTCCATATGTGGATCTTGTTGAAACCAATGCTCGCAGATCCAGGAGCCAGAAAGAATATGAAATTCTTGATACTGGAATTTTTGATAAAAACGAATATTTCGACATCTTTTTAAGCTATGCCAAGGTTTCTGAAGAGGATTTTCTATTTGAATGTGACGTTTTCAACCGTGGTAATAAACCAGCCATTCTCCACATTTTGCCAACCATATGGTTTAGGAATACCTGGTCATCAGAACCTCAGGAAGTGATGCCAAATCTCAATACGAATAATAAAAAAGTAATCAAACTTACGCATCCCAAATATTCTGATTTTTATCTGCATCTCCAGGAGGATGTTCAGGAAGTTATTTTCACCAACAATGACACAAATAGGGATAAGCTATACGGTTCTAAAAGCGCATATCCATATGTAAAGGATGGCATCAATGAGTATTTGATTAATAAGAAGAAGACAGTAAACCCTTCTCAGGAAGGGACTAAGGCGAGTGGGCGATACGCTTTCAAAATTGATGGAGGTAAATCAACGAAAGTAAAGGTCAGACTATCTATCGATAGGCTCTCCAATCCATTTAAGGATTTTGACGATTTGATGCGTTTAAGAAAATCGGAAGCTGATGATTTTTATGCAGAGACAGTACAAAAAAATGTCAGCAATGAGGAGCATCGCATGATACAACGTCAGGCATTGGCGGGGCTACTTTGGAGCAAGCAGTTCTATTACTATAACATTAAAGATTGGCTTGACGGTGACCCTCGAAAAGTTCCACCCCCGCCGGAGTGAAAAACCGGTAGAAATTCCCATTGGATACATCTGGCGAATAAGCATATTATTTCCATGCCAGATAAATGGGAATACCCGTGGTATGCCGCATGGGACCTTGCCTTCCATACGATACCGTATGCTCGCATTGATCCGGATTTTGCAAAAAACCAGCTGCTTTTACTTTTATCTGATGGGTATTTACATCCTAATGGCCAAATACCTGCATATGAGTGGAGTTTTGGAGAGGTTAACCCGCCGGTGCATGCCTGGGCAGTATTAACAGTCTTTCGAATTGACAGACGAATGAACAATGACAAAGGTGATTTGGCTTTTTTACGTCGGGCTTTTCACCGGCTGATGATCAATTTTACCTGGTGGGTAAATAGAAAGGATAGTAGTGGCGTCAACGTTTTTGAAGGTGGATTTTTAGGGTTGGATAATATTGGCGTTTTTGACCGCAATTCAGCGGTACTTGAGGGTGCAAGAATAGAACAAGCTGATAGTACTGGCTGGATGGCCATGTTTTCTCTTGACATGATGCGCATTGCGCTCGATCTTGCTGCCGAAGACCCGGTTTATCAGGATTTAGCTAATAAATATTTTGAGCAGTTTTTATACATCGCAGGTGCACTTAACAATGTCCGGAATGATAATGTCTCCCTTTGGGATGATGAGGACAATTTCTATTATGACATGTTCAGAATGCCCGATTTGTCTGGCAGGTTGATGAAAGTTCGTTCAATTGTGGGTTTGATTCCACTCTTCGCTATCGAAACACTCCGGGACAAGGCCTTTGAGAACCTGCCCGAATTCAGAGCAAGACTTGAATATTTTCTTAAAGAAAGGCCCAAATTGGCGGCCCTTGTCTCCCGATGGCAAGAGCCTGGTGCGGGTGAAAGGCACCTTCTTGCTTTGCTTAGAGGTTTTCGATTAAGGAAAATTTGTGAAAGAATGCTTGATCCCAACGAATTCCTATCAGAATTTGGAATCAGGGCATTATCAAAATATCATGAAAAGAATCCCTATGAATTCAAGCTAGAGGATAAGAAATTCAAAGTTAGTTATCTGCCGGGTGAATCTGATACAGACTTCTTTGGAGGAAATTCGAATTGGAGAGGCCCCATCTGGTTCCCCATCAACTATCTGATCATGGAGTCACTCCTGAAATTTAGTTACTACTATGGCGATGAGTATGAAGTCGAGTTCCCGTATGGAACTGGAAAATTTATTTCATTAAAAGAGGCAGTGAGACATTTGTCGGAACGGCAAATGAAAATATTTCAAAAGGACAAAGATGTAAACCGACCTGTTTACGGTAAAAATGAGAAACTTCAAAAAGATCCACATTTCAACCAATACATCCTCTTCTATGAATATTTTCATGGAGATACTGGTGAGGGTTTGGGGGCCTCCCATCAAACCGGTTGGACTGGGTTAGTTGCCGACTTAATTTACAAGTACTATAATTAATCTGGATTTCGAAATGCAAAGAGTTATCATATCCGTAAATGCTTCAGTTCTTTAACCGCAACATTTAACGTCATTTGACTATTCTTAATTTCCAACTACTTTTTCCAATTCTTCCGGGGTGTTCACATTTTTAAGAATCCGAACATCAGGAGCTTGAATTATTTTACAATCAGAATTGATAATCACTTTTCTTGGGCAGGAAAAACCAAGACTCAAAAAATGAAGCAGGATAGGGTATGCCTGCGGTTCCCATAGCGTAATTAATGGCTCCGGAAAATTCGTCTCAGGATTATGGTAACAGGTTGCCATTTTGGTGGCATCGCGGTTGGATACCAGATGGGAAAGTATTTCAGCATCAATATTGGGCTGATCGCATGCTACGACAAGCCATGCTGAATTAGGATCGGATTGAAAAGCACTGAGAATAGCACCATAAGGTCCGAGGCCTATGAACTTATCCGTCAAAACAGGATGATCATCCAATTCATCAAGTTGGTCTTCCCGAATTGAGATGTAAGCACTGTCGGTAACTCCATGTAATTGCTCCAGCATAAAGATTCGCTGGTCTTTACCATGATAGTTAATTTTACCCTTATCCCTGCCCATCCTGGTACTCTGACCGCCAGCAAGCACAAGCCCTTTCACTTTGGGTATACTTTCACTCCACTCCTCTCTTAAAAAATCAGTTAATACATTTGGCTCATTTACCGATTTAACAGGTATTGAATCGAGATTGAGTTTACTTAACATTAATTCAGGAATTTCAGAAGCCTCTTCGTTGAGGAGTATCAAGCCAACATTGGTCAACTTATCCAAATGTTTTTCGAGGTTATTCTTTGGATCAATGACTAAGATTTGTCTGTTAGCCTGAAAGTGATTTCCATTGACCAACACGAGGTCATTATCCTGAAATAAAGGTTTTAACTTGTAATCACTTAATTGTCCCTCAACATCAAATCGCTGAAAGGTGATCTTATCTGTAAATTCAAATTGTCCACCGTGAGCCAATATGGATTTCTGGTCACGGCCTTCTTCTATCTCGGTATCAGCCGATTTGTGGTCAGCATCGATATAAGCGATTTTCAGTTGTCCTGAAAGTGACTCAGTCGCCTCAAAAGCCATTTTCTTTATCTGATCACAAGATGTACCTATAATTGCCCATTCATTTCGATGAAAGCTTCCAATTGTCGGTTTTGTAAGTTTGGCGTGCTTTTGATGCTTCTTACTTTCTGATGTAATCATTTTTGCCTCCCTTCTTTTCCATTAATTTAATTTCTCTAATCGTGATGTCATGAGACATCGCCTTGCACATATCGTAAATGGTAAGAGCAGCAAGGCTTGCCCCTGTTAGCGCTTCCATTTCTACACCGGTTTTGGAACTGATCGTAGTTGTGCAGTCAATGATCACATCATCACCCGCCACCTTAATTTGAAACTTGCAGCTTTCTATACCAAGTGGATGACATAAAGGGATCAAATCACCAGTTTTTTTAGCTGCCATAGTCCCGGCTATTATGGCCGTTTGAAATACAGGACCTTTTTTCGTATTGATCTCGCCATCCTCCAATAAACTTACAATCTTGCTCCCGAGATGAACTACCGCCCTGGCCCGTGCCATCCTGGAAGTCACAACCTTTCCTGATACATCAACCATTGCAGGATTGTTCTGATCATCAATATGCGATAATTTGGAATCTATAGACATTTGTTCTTGCTTGCTATTTTAAAACAAAATTAGAATATTCTATGATTAGCGTCAGCGAAGCGGAACAAATCATTCTCAATCAAAGAATTTCATTAAAATCAATACAACTTGACCTCAATGATTGCATCAACCACATGTTGGATGAGGATATTTTTGCAGATCGGGATTTTCCTCCTTTTGACCGTGTTACGATGGATGGTATTGCCTTGTCCTATTCACATTGGTCAGCAGGTCAAAGGAAATTTGCAATAAGCGGTGTTCACACTGCCGGATCTGATAGCGTAACATTGAACGATGATTCACACTGTCTTGAAGTCATGACCGGAGCAATACTTCCGGTTGGAACCGATACGGTTGTCCGTTACGAAGACATCGAAATCCAGGATGGCTGGGCGACGATAGTCACAGATGCCGTCAAGGGTCAAAATATCCATCGTATGGGTACTGACAGGAAGCAAGGGGATTTGCTGATCAAAAAGGATACACTCATCACCCCGGCGGAAATAGGTGTTCTGGCTACAGTTGGTAAGAGCGTTGTTCGGGTTAAGGCATTACCGAAAATCGCAATTATCTCTACCGGTGATGAGTTGATTGATGTTCAAAACAAGCCGCTTCCCCATCAAATTCGAAAATCAAACGTTCTCAGTTTAAAAGCATCTTTACAGGAATTTAATATTTCTGCCGGGTTGTTTCATTCGAATGATGACCTGGAAGGTACGATTCGGAGCCTGGAATCAATTATATCTGAACATGATGTGGTTCTGTTAAGCGGGGGTGTGTCTAAAGGAAAAGCTGATTACGTCCCAGAAGCATTGGAACAACTTGGGATAAAGAAACTCTTCCATCGCATCAAACAGCGTCCGGGTAAGCCCTTCTGGTTCGGCACAGGACCTGACCAAAAGATAGTGTTTGCCTTTCCTGGGAACCCGGTGTCAACATTTCTTTGTTATTACCGGTACTTCATCCCATGGCTTCAAAAAACTCTGGGACAGCCCACAACAACAAATTATGCAGCATTATGGAATGATTTTTTGGTTAAGCCCAACCTCACATACTTTCTCCAGGTCAAAATCATTTCAGATCCTAAGACCGCTCAATTAATAGCACTTCCCATGGAAGGTCATGGATCCGGCGATCATGCCAATCTGTTGGACAGCGATGCATTCATAGAACTTCCTGAAGAGCGAAGTGAATTTAAAAAAGGAGAAGTTTTTAGGATCATAAAGTTTAAAGAATAAATAAAGCTCCTTCTCAGGAGCTTTGGCTTACAATTTTAGCTTCACGATCAACATAGTCTATCAATCTTTTGATTCTTGGTTCTCCATAAAAGCCTTATGGACTTTTCTGGTTAGTCGATTCTTCTTAAAAATACTTCATGGTCATCGTCTTTCCTGCCATGCGAATGCCGATCCTGCGCAACCAATCTATTATCATCCAACAACCATACGTCAACATCACTATTAATAACATCTGTATCATCAATTACCAATTCTCCGTGCTTATTAATGTGCCAATCCGCGTATTCAACTTCTTCCACACCAAAGATGTCAACTTCAATCCTCACTTTACCATTGTTCCTGAAATCAAAATATATATCAAGTTCATCAATAAAATCAAAGACAACACCGACAACGGATTTAGTAATAAACTCACCAAACATCCCCATATCGTCATCATCTTCATCATCTTCAATCTCACGTTCAATCTGATCTTTGTCAATGTCAATTACGAGTTTCCATTCGCCGATAACGTCTTTTTCCATGACTTTGGATTGGCCATACGCTGTAATAGTTACAGCAATGGTCAGAATTAAGAGTGTGATTTTTTTCATGTCATTGTGATTAAGTATATGGTTATACAAGGTACTTACTTATCCTTAATACTGAATCAGTAAAAAAAGGTTACAGATAATGACGTTTTTCTTCAAACCAAATGCTTCATCTTCTTTTGTTACACATGGCATCGACTGCTTTACCCGCTGAGATTAAACCCATCTCAAGGGCATGGGTAACATCATCACAAGCTGCACTATAATCCTTTAAATTGTATTTGGCTACCCCCCGGTTATAGAACGTTAAAGAATTATTTCGGTCAAAAATGATTGCCTGGCTATAATCACTTATGGCTTCCTTGTATTTCCTCTGTTTTACATAAACATTTCCCCTGTTAAGGTGAGCTTTGGCAAAGTCGGGTTTCAGTCGGATGGCATTGGTATAGTCATTAATTGCCCCGATAAGGTTCCTGAGCTTTTCCTTTATCATGCCCCTGTTAAGATAGAATTCATAGTTTGAATCATCTATCGCTAACGCCATGTTATAATACTTCAGTGCACCTTGATAATCGCCTATGTTAAACTTTGCCAGTCCTCTTTGGGCAATAGGTTCAGCAATTAAGTTATTGCCATCAATCAAATCATCGTATAATGCGATTGACTCTTTATCATCGCTTAAGCGTAGCGAATTATATTTGGCAAGTATATTGGTATCATCTATTTCCAATGCCCTTCGGTAATCGCTTTTGGCCTGCTCAAGTTGATCATTCCTTTCGAAAGCTAACCCTCGGTTGATATGGAAATTCGGATCCCCAGGATAAAGAGATATTGCTTTGTTAAAATCCTCAATGGCCTTTTGATGTTTACCCAATTTTGAGCGGATCAATCCTAGGTAATTGTAGGCTTCAGCTTCTTTTGCTTCCATGGACATTACACCTATCACACCTGATTCATAATTGGAAAATTTGAAAAAAACGGCAGCAGTTTCATTTACAGGTGTCACAACCAGATGCTCAAAATCAGTTTCGGCAAATTCATATCTTTCCATATGATAATAGAGCAGACCTCTGCCAAACAGTGCTTCAACATGTTCCGGAATCATATGAAGAATAATATTATAGTCGGTAAGCGCGCCATCCTTATCTCCTATATTTTCTTTAGCCATTGCTCTTAAAAAATAAGGTTCAAGTGCATATGGATCATATTTCAGGCATTTGTCAAAATACTCGATTGCATCCTGATACCGATTGCTATCCAGGGCATCCAGCCCTTTTTCATAGTAAAATTGAATGTGCTTAAGCCTTCCGCCTCTTACCTCATAAACTTGTTGCCCGAACAATTGAATAGGCATAATTGTACAAGGGGCAATTATCAGGAATGTGCATACAATCCATCTGGAAACAATAAAATTCCCAATAGGGATCATAGTATCAAATTTGAAAAGGATTCATTTATTATCCCATTTTAACGGTATATATCTTCTCAGGTTCTTAGTTCCGGCTCTATGAAATATTATTAGTTTTGTCCCTTCTAAAATAACCATAAGGCATGTTTGATAACCTCAGTTTAAAGCTCGACCAGGCAATCAAGACCCTAAAAGGACAGGGTAAAATCACCGATATCAATGTTGCCAGCACAGTTAAGGAAATTTGGAGAGCACTGATTGATGCGGACGTTAACTTTAAAGTTGCCAAAGATGTAACCGATACGATTCGTGAAAAGGCAATGGGCCGGGACGTTCTTTTGGCTGTATCCCCAGGGCAGTTACTTACTAAAATTGTGCAGGAAGAGCTGACCGAATTAATGGGTGGATCAACTGAGGGAATCAACCTGAAAGGCGACCCAAACATTATTTTAATATCTGGATTGCAAGGGTCCGGTAAAACTACCTTTTCGGGAAAGTTGGCACTCTACCTAAAAAACCAAAACAAGAACGTTCTTCTCGTTGCCTGTGACATTTACCGTCCGGCAGCCATCGAGCAATTGAAAGTCCTGGGTGAGCAAATTGGTGTTGAAGTTTATGCTGAACCTGACAATAAAGACGCTGTTGCGATCGCAAAAAATGCTATCAAACATGCCAAAAGCACAAGCAAAAAAACTATAATCGTTGATACAGCCGGTCGTCTTGCAATCGATGAAGAAATGATGCGGGAGATTGAAAATCTCAAAAAATCTCTCAATCCGGCTGAAACGCTCTTCGTAGTTGACTCAATGACGGGACAGGATGCAGTGAATACCGCGAGAACATTTAATGAAAGACTCGATTTTGATGGGGTTGTCCTCACTAAACTTGACGGTGATTCTCGAGGTGGTGCAGCCCTGACCATTAAAACAGTTGTTGAGAAACCCATCAAATTCATCTCTACCGGTGAAAAAATGGAGGCCATTGATGTGTTCCACCCAGACAGGATGGCACAACGAATTCTCGGCATGGGCGACGTTATTTCGTTAGTGGAAAGAGCCCAGCAGACATTTGATGAGGATGAAGCACAGCGCATGCAAAAAAAGATGCGCAAAAATCAATTCGGCCTTGACGATTTTCTTTCACAGTTGGAACAAATCAAGAAAATGGGCAACATCAAAGATCTCATGGGCATGATCCCCGGAATGGGTAAAGCCATAAAAGACATTGATCTCGATAACGATTCATTCAAACCAATTGAGGCCATCATTAAATCAATGACACAAGCCGAGAGAACAACCCCTGAGATTCTTGATGGAAGCCGTAAGAAACGCATTGCCGCCGGAAGTGGCACAACCGTTCAGGAAGTGAATAATTTATTGCGACAATTCAATGGCATGAGGAAGATGATGAAAACTGTGAATAAGATGGGCAGCATGAAACAAGGGCTTGCCAATGCAATGATGAGGAAGTAAGCCTGTATTATCAGCTAATCAAACCAGTTATCAAGTCCATGTTGACCTTTTCAAAATATAAATTATTGATATCAATTTCAGCTGGAGCGTCATCCCACAGCTCATTTTTTGGATAATCATTTTTTACTACTACTTCATCAACTCTTTTACGCTCATCAGCTAAGACAAAAACCGGCTTACCCAGGCGATGCGCTCCAAGACAAATATTGAGGCTCCCGACTTTATTCATAAAGTTAGTATTGTCAAATTGGTCTGCTCCTAAAAGCACCACGTCTATATCAGGAATTATCGAACTTACTGCTGCATCAACGATCATTGTCACTTTACACTTCAATGCTGATAGCGCCAGGGCTTGCTCTCTTCCCTCAAACATTGGGCGTGACTCAGTTTGGAATATAACAGGGCTAATTCCTGATTTGATCATGATGGCAATGACATCGACAATGGTTTTACTCGAACTGTGTAAGAGTATTGATGCCCGGCTAAAGTCAAACAACTCCCATAGTTTAGCTGCAATTTGTTGGTTTACTTTTCCCCACTTTTCCTGATATTTCTTCAACCAATTGAAAATTTCCTCCGGAGAAGGATTTTGATATGAAAACTCTTTGAAGTTGTCTGAAAACTTTTGTAGAACCATTAGATTATTGTGGGCATGACAGACACCTTCTACAGCGGCCATCAGTGTCGCTGCATCAATTTCCTTTGAGGTCTCTCTGATGGCGTCAATCAGATTTTCAAGAATCTTTACGGATCCTGATCTATTATCTTCAGTTACCAGTTGGAAATGATTTCTCATTGCTTGAGGAACTACCTTTGATCATAAAAGTTTGACTATTGATGTTCACATCCAATACCATGTTATATCTTTCAGTCTTCAAAACTAACTAACCATGACACAAACACATTTACTCTTTTGCTCAGTGTTTTTTATGATTCTATCATGTAATTCGCCAAAAACGGCAAATAATGAGCGGGTGCAAGAAGATGCCCCACAATGGGTTCGCCTCTTTAACGGTAAAGACCTTGACGGCTGGACAATGAAAATTGTAGGACATGAACTTGCTGAGAACTATGGCAACACTTTTCGCGTCGAGGATAGCATCCTAAGTATCAGGTATGATCAATATGGAAGTTTTGATGGGCAATTCGGTGGCCTCTATTACACCAAAAAGTTTTCCAATTACCGTTTGAAAGTTGAATACCGGTTTGTAGGAGAAACCGCTCCCGGCGCTCCGGAATGGGGGTATAGAGACAGCGGTATTCAATACCATTGCCAGTTTCCAGGCTCGATGGCAATTAATCAGAGTTTTCCTGTCTGTCTTGAATACAACCTCCATGGTGGTAATGGCACCGATGAAAGACCAATAGGTGAGATTTGTGCCAACGGAACGTTTGTTGAAATGAATGGTGAACCGCAGGAATCATTTTGTACACCAGCAACCATTAAGCGTACTTTCCATGACGACCAGTGGGTGATGCTTGAAATTGATGTGCAGGGTGACACGATCAGACATTTCGCAAATGGCGAAGAAATCTTAGTTTTCACGAATCCAAAGTACAGGCCTGATCACGAGCTTGGTAAAGAATTTATTGTTGGTGACGATGACAAGGTAAAAGAAGGCTACATCTCACTGCAGTCCAATAGCCATCCGATTGATTTCAGGAAGATCGAGATCATGGAATATTAGTACATGAGCAAACTTTATAACCATACCCAACTCAGCGAATTCGGGACAAAAATGCTAGTAAAAGCAGGATTGCCGGACGACAGGGCACGTATTGTCTCGGAAACGCTTCTGGAGGCTGACCTGATGGGGCATACTACTCATGGGCTTGCACTGTTGCCGCTTTATGCCAAAGAAGTGATCAATGGCATGATGCCAGCCATTGGCATGCCGGAGACAATCAAAGACAGTGGAGCAACAATTACCTGGGATGGAAAGTACCTGCCAGGCCCCTGGCTTACCCATCATGCGATCGACATTGCCTTTGAACGAATAAAGAAGCATCCGGTGATAACGATCAGTATTGGTCAAAGTCATCACATCGGATGTCTTGCGGCTTACCCTGAGCGGGCTACAAAAAAAGGGCTGATGATGTTACTCTCTTCTTCAGACCCTCGAAATGCAACAGTTGCTCCCTTTGGCGGGCTTTCAGGGGTTTACAGTCCCAACCCACTGGCAGCTGGAATACCAACTAAAGGAGATCCTATTATCCTCGACGTCAGCATGTCCACCACAGCCAATGGTTTGGTTAACCGCAGTCACCAGCTTGGTGAAAAACTTCCGCATCCGTGGCTGCAGGACAATAAGGGAAGCATTACCGATGATCCAGCTGCTTTTGTGGAAGAGCCACCAGCTACCATTCTCCCGCTTGGCGGATTGGATACTGGTTACAAGGGCTTCGCATTAGGAATTTTAATGGAAGCACTGACCTCCGGGTTAGCCGGTAATGGTCGCTATGACAAGCCTACCTCTTGGGGCGCTTCAGTCTTTCTTCAGGTGATTGACCCGGAAGCTTTTGGCGGGCTGGCCCATCTTATAAACCAGACCCAACACCTGGTGGATGCATGTCTCGCAAGTGAGCCGAAGGATGTGAATAATCCTGTAAGAATTCCTGGTAACCGGGCATTGCAACTTCGAGACAAACAAAAAGTAGGTGGTGTTGAATTGCATCCTGCCATTATGCCTGCTTTGGAGCAGTGTGCCAAAGATCTGGGAGTTGAAATGACCAATTGGTAGCAACCTTAATCATTCCCTTGATTAACTCTCTTCGATATTTAAGATCGAGTCTTGAACCCAAAATTGTCATTAGAGAAATTAAGTTGGCACAAAAGGCCATGAAAAACGTTGGGTTTGATTCCAGATACCATC
>JAQCLE010000189.1 GCA_027592755.1 Bacteroidota bacterium
GGCAAACATTAAGCATTACGGGATATTGCAACTTTATTCATAAAGGTTCGGATGAGTGTGATAATTTCTTGAAATTTATTGGGAAAAAATGTGAAGCATTTGTTGCCGTCGAAGAAACCAGATTAAGAAAGGGTCTGGTGAAGATGCTCAAAGAAAGATGCGAGATAATGCCAACCAATGCAATCCATAATCATGCAATCGTTCCGAAATCAGCACACATTGGCTACGGTAATTTTATTGATGCGGGAGTGGTCATTGGCGCTGGCGCTAAAGTTCCTAATCATTGTGTTATACATTCAAATGCAACCGTGGGTTACGGCGTTGTTTTGAGTGACTTCGTACAGATTGGAGCAGGCAGTATTATAAATGGAGAAGTGATAATTAGAGAGGGTACATTCATAGGTTCAGGCGTGACTATTGTATCCGGAGTAACCATTGGAAAAAATGCAAGGATAGGCGCAGGATCAGTAGTTATTACGAGTGTTGTAGATGGGGAAACTGTATTTGGAAACCCTGCACAAACTGTAAAAAAGTAACCGTTTAGCTAATCACCACAGTAACTATTTCTGATTTTTCTTATTTTGGATACATTGAATCTATTTTATGTTGATCCTTTAGCAATTCATTATTAGCTTAATATAAAAAAAAGAAAACCATGAGCTTTAGAATGAAATCCCTAACAGATTATACTACATCGTTTGAGAAAAGTATATCAGACCCTGAAGAATTTTGGGACGGCATTGCATCAAATTTTAGTTGGAAGAGAAAGTACGATAAAGTACTTGAGTGGAACTTCAATGATCCTGATATAGAGTGGTTTCTCAATGGGAAACTGAATATAACAGAAAATATTTTTGAAAGAAATTTAGCTGAATTCGGTGATCAGGTTGCAATTATTTGGGAGCCAAATAATCCAGATGAAGAGGTTAGGAAAATAACCTATAAGGAATTGTTTTCTATGACCTGTCAGTTTGCAAACGCAATGACGGCCAATGGAATTCAAAAAGGGGACAGGGTAATTATTTATATGCCGATGGTACCCGAGGCCGCTGTAGCTATGCTTGCATGTGCAAGAATCGGGGCTGTTCACTCGGTCGTGTTTGCAGGGTTTTCTGCAACATCTCTTGCTGATAGAATCGAGGATTGCGGCGCAAAAATGGTACTCACTTCCGATGGAAATTTCAGAGGTAACAAATCCATTCCAGTTAAAGCTGTTGTAGATGAAGCGTTAACCAGAACCAGTTCAATTGAGAAGGTGATCGTGCTAAAGAGGACTGGTATTAAAATCAGCATGGAAGAGGGTAGGGATATTTGGTGGCACGAAGCCATCAGAGGTGTTTCAGAAAAAAATAAGGCGAGTGAACTGGATTCGGAAGATCTGTTATTCATTTTATATACTTCGGGATCAACTGGAAAGCCAAAAGGAGTAGTGCATACCTGCGGAGGATACATGGTCTATGCTTCATACTCCTTTGAAAACGTTTTTCAATACAACAAGGGAGATGTTTTTTGGTGTACAGCAGATATCGGTTGGGTTACTGGCCACTCGTACATTGTATACGGTCCTTTGCTGTCAGGAGCTACTACTGTAATGTTCGAAGGGGTACCGACATATCCTCATCCCGGAAGATTTTGGGAAGTTATTGATAAACATCAGGTGAACCAATTTTATACTGCTCCAACTGCTATACGGGCGCTTCAGGCTTTCGGAAATGAGCCTATCGAACCCTTTTCACTTGATTCTTTAAGAGTTCTTGGTTCAGTGGGTGAACCGATAAATGAAGAGGCCTGGAATTGGTATCATACCAATATTGGCAAAGGCAAATGTCCAATAGTCGATACATGGTGGCAGACTGAAACCGGAGGTATAATGATTACTCCTTTAGCAGGAATAACACCAAACAAGCCGGCATTTGCAACGTTGCCATTACCTGGAGTTCAATTGTGTATTATGGATGTGGAGGGTAATGAACTCATAGGTAATAATGTAGAGGGAAATCTTTGCATTAAATTTCCTTGGCCAGCAATATTGCGCACTACTTATGGCGATCATGAGCGGTGCAAGCAGACTTATTTTTCAACCTATCCTGGTTATTATTTTACCGGAGATGGAGCCAAAAGAGATCACGATGGATATTACAGAATTCTTGGAAGGGTAGACGATGTGATGAATGTTTCCGGTCATCGATTGGGGACGGCTGAAGTAGAAAACGCAATTAATGAGCATCCACTGGTAATTGAATCTGCTGTTGTAGGGTTTCCTCATAATATTAAGGGACAGGGTATTTATGCCTATGTCATTTGTGAGTCCCATAATGAGGATGATGATACGCTAAAAAAAGAGATTGTCTCTACTGTAAGTCAAATTATTGGACCAATTGCAAAACCTGATGTGGTGCAGCTCGTATCAGGATTGCCTAAAACCAGATCAGGTAAGATTATGCGCCGCATACTTCGTAAAATAGCCTCTGGAGATACTGATAATCTTGGAGATACATCTACTTTGCTTAACCCTGAAATTGTTGACGAAATTCAAGGTGGAGCAATGAAATGAACCGTTATCGAAGTGAGCTGTGGCTTTGGTTAACTCTTCACTATGGCTTTATTGGATCATTCCAGAAGAATAATCTGCACCTACTGATAAATTGCTATTAGTTGCTAATTGATAACCTTAATATTAGGGCTGTTATCCTCGACGGTTAAAACCCAACCCTGTCCTTTAATGTTAATAACATAAGCCCAATCACCTTTTTGTTCAAGAACGCTGTACGTCTCCCCGTGAAAAGCCCTGCCCCTTAGCGGTGCATCCTTGTCAGGTCCTCGACGGAGGTTGAGGTGTTCACTTACAATTTCAGCTTTGCTCACGGCATTTTGATTTTTAAGGAATTTCTCAAAATTGATGGCATCATTGGTAACATTGGCTCTGGATCCTGGACTATTCGCAGAACTCATTATTTTGTCAAACATTTGATGGGCAAGGTCGGGATTCCCTGATCCCATGTAACAAATCCCAACGAGTAAATCCATTTCGCTATCGGCTGCCTGGCCTTGGTTTTTACCATTTAATACATCCGCTAATCGCCCATAATCTTCAGCTTTCGAAGGGATATCTCTGCAGTGCTTTATCCAGAGTGGATTATACTGTGCTTCTGAAGTAAAACCTCCTAGAATAACAGCAATAAGTATAATATTAAGTTTCAATGGTACACTGTTTGTTAATTCAAGGTATAATTTAGATTTATTGAAGTAGGCACTTAATAAATAAATATTTTGAACAAATGAATCGTGTAAAATACTTTATTAACTCATTGATATTCAGTATATTAATGAGTAATTTAAAGCTAAAGTTAAGT
>JAQCLE010000190.1 GCA_027592755.1 Bacteroidota bacterium
GTGGCAAACATTAAGCATTACGGGATATTGCAACTTTATTCATAAAGGTTCGGATGAGTGTGACTTTTTGTAATAGATTGGAACTAAATTGTTAGATTAAATCATATTGGTTGACTAATATTCTCCTTTTATGAAACTTACTAAAACACTCCTGCTCTCAACCATAGTCTCTGCCTTAGGGGGATTTCTCTTCGGTTTTGATACCGCAGTAATATCCGGCACCACGGATGCATTGAAATCGGTTTTTGATCTGAGTTCGAATGGCCTAGGATTCACCGTCTCCAGCGCTATTATCGGCACATTTATTGGAGCATTTGCAGTAGGCAAACCTGCAGATACCTATGGTAGAAAAAATGTGCTGTTTATACTCGCTATTCTCTATTTGGTATCTGCTTTGGGAAGCGCCATGGCGTGGGATTGGATCTCATTCATTGCATTCAGGTTCCTTGGAGGACTTGCAGTTGGAGGAGCTTCTGTTGTTTCACCCACATACATTGCCGAGATATCACCGGCTCGATTAAGAGGAAGGTTGGTTGCCATCACACAGGTCAATATTGTTTTCGGAATGCTGATTGCCTATTTGTCCAACTATTATGTAGCGGAATTAGTCGAAATTAATTCCTGGAGATGGATGTTCGGTGTCGAGGCCATTCCGTCTGTTATGTTTTTTCTTTTACTCTTTTTTATTCCAATGAGCCCACGATGGCTCATGTCGAAGAAACGAGAAGAGGAGGCCATTAAAGTGTTGACGCGATGTGGCGCTGAGCATGTAGATGCTGAGATTGGTGAGATACGTGCATCCCTTGATTTGGAGCATCACAGCAAGAATGAACCATTTTTCAGCAAAGCTTACCGGTTCCCCATTTTCCTTGCCATTATGATTGCCATGTTCAATCAACTCTCAGGGATCAATGCGGTGCTTTATTATGCACCACATATTTTCCGCATGGCAGGAGCCGGAGAAGGTTCCTCCTTGCTTCAATCCATAGCGGTAGGAGGTACATTTCTCATTTTCACGGTACTCGCCCTACCGGTAATTGATCGTTTTGGAAGGAAAACGCTCATGGTATTTGGGTCAATTGGTTACGTAGTAAGCCTGGCTACTATTGCCATCGTTTTCTATGTCTATGGAACTGACTTTGATGATGTGGGAGGGACAATCGTTCTTGTGGGTATCCTGGTTTTCATTGCATCACATGCCTTTGGCCAGGGTACTGTCATTTGGGTTTTTCTAAGTGAAATCTTCCCAAATCGCATCAGAGCACGAGGACAGGCACTTGGAAGCTTCACCCATTGGTTTATGGCCTTTATCATCTCATGGACCTTCCCAATCATTGCAGAAATATCAGGAGGGCATATTTTTATTTTTTATGCTATTTGTATGGTAGGCCAGTTGATTTGGGTGATCAAAGTGATGCCAGAAACCAAGGGTCGCTCCCTTGAAGATATCCAAAAGGAGTTTGGGATATCCTGATTTATTCCAGGAGTATCGATTTGACAACAGCTTTAGGAAAGGAATTAAGTTAGGCCACCCCAAATTCTTTCATTCAACCGCCATTAACCGACTTGATCGGGTAATCCACCGTTCAAATGGATTGCCACATTGAATGGGGCATTGATAATAAAGATGGGATCGTTATTTCGGAAAGCCCACCTTGTCCAGCATGACCTGCCAGCGGGGGTCGCTTCGGAGCGGTTCGAAAGGCGGCTCTACCTTCAGCCAATACATCTCCACTTCGTGATCTTCATAGGCTTTGTCCAGCCATTTGAATGCTAAGTCTGTTTCACCCATCTGTGCATAGACCATGGCCACATAAAATGCAGGGCTTCCTGAAGGTGATTCTTTACTCTGAGCCTTTATTTCATTTAATAGCTCATTGGCCCTATCAGACTTCCCCAAGTGGTAAAAGGCAGTAGCTACTGTTCCCATGGAGCGAGGAGTTTTATTATCCTTTAAATACAATTGATTGATCTCTACCACTTTCTCATTCAAGCCCGTATACAAATAGACCCGACACGCGTCTGTTGTGATGAATTCATCTTGAAATAACTTCAAGGACTCTTCAATGGCTTGTAATGCTTTTTCCTTTTGATTGTTGAAATAAAGACTAAAAAACTCCGATGCCCAGTTAAAAGAATAAAGCGGATTAACCGTGACACCGAGTTCCGCATCTATTAAGGCCTCTTCAAATCTTCCGATTGACAACAGGTAATCAGGAAATCTTAGTTAGGATCGTTTTCTTTTAAAAATTGATATTCACGCTCGGTAGCTTCAAAATCGCACTCATACCAAAGATATTGTTCCGCCAATCTTCCATGTGTCAATAAATTGCTCGGATCAATTTCCAATGCCCTATCAAAATATGGTTTAGCTACTTTAACCGCCTCTTCTGAGCTGGATATATTATTATCACTTTGAGTCCATGTAAACTCGGATTTTAATACTCCGATAAACGCATAGGCATCTGCAAATTCAGGATCAGAGGCAATAGCCCGTTCTAATAATTCTATTGATTTTTTATTTTCGTCAATTCCTCGCAGGCTCCTCGCTAATAGAAATAAATTATATGCCTCTGTGCTCGACGTAGGTATATATTCTCAATACTTCGCTTAACATCCATCTGAATTTCTGCCTGCAAGGTAGATGCCACCTGCTGAGCTACCTCACTTTGGATTGCAAACACATCTTCCATTTTCCGATCATAGGTTTCCGACCAAATATGGACATCTGTATTGCCGTCTATTAACTGTACCGTGATCCTGATCTGGTCTCCTGCTTTTCTTACACTCCCTTCCAGGAGGGTGGCTACCTTTAATTCTTGCGCTATATCACTTAGTGATTTTGATGTGCCTTTATACTGCATCATAGTGGTTCTTGAAATAACCTTCAAATCCCTGATTTTAACCAGGTGATTCAGTATTTCTTCCATCACGCCATCACTAAAATAATCCTGCTCAGGATCGCTGCTCATGTTCGTAAAAGGAAGTACTGCAATGGATTTACCAATGTTAGCCGAGACTATGTTTTGAGATGTAGTTGAACTGGCTTCATTGGCACCCCAATATTTATTGTAAATAAACTGGCCAATCAAAGCCAATACCAACAAGCCAATAATCAGATTACTCGTCAAGGGTTTCTTTTTAGCATCAGGGTAAGGGTTTTCCTCAGCCTCGGGAGAGGTAGTTCTGATAAAACCTTCCGGACTCATCTCAAAAGCCCATGCCAGGATAAGGGCTATTGGAAAACCAATGATAAATAATACAACTATGAACACAACTATCCGAAAGTCTAATTTCAAAAAACGGATAAAATAGCGGAAAAAGTTCAAACCTTTGAGG
>JAQCLE010000078.1 GCA_027592755.1 Bacteroidota bacterium
CGACTAATCACAATATGTATCGGCCTGTTGATTGAATAAATGTTAGCCTATGAATAATGCGGGTTAATCCAGTTTTTCGACCGCAATCGGCAGTCGGCATCCGTGAATAACAGTACGTCGTTGGTGGCGGCTTTTATTCCCAATATGATCGCATATTTTTTAGCGTCCATGTGATCCGGAACAGTATCGATCTTAACGATCTTTATATTATTGAAAGCATCCCTGAGCTTAATGAGATAGTCGTAACTATCATCAGTTGACCTGTCATCGACAACAATCAACTCAAATTCAGGATAATCTTGTTCCAGAATTTGTGGGATGAGTTCTTTTAGGTTTTTTGCTTCATTTAAGGCACAGAGGATTATTGATACAGGTGGTTTAGCAGCGGATTTGTTATCAAGATCTGATTTATAGAACAGCAATCTGGAGAATGATAGCCAATACAGTAGTTGGACAAAGAGGACACCAGTAAAAATGAGGAGAAGGACTTCAGAAAAGATCATTAACAGTGCTAAAAGGCTGCAAATATAAAAGAGAGAATCATTAATAGAAGAACTTAAGAAACCGATGAGCTGATGAAATATTTGTAATCAAAATGTGGTTAAATTACATTAAAACATATTGGTATGAAAAGACAACATTTTATACTGGTTGCGCTAGTCCTTGCTGTATTCTCATGTGATGCCCCATCAGAGAAAATCTATTCACCAGAAGAAATAGAAGCTGAAACGCAAAAAGTAAACGATTTTTTTCAAAAGACCTTTGATGAGGCAGTCGATAGATATCCTATATTTCAAACCCAGCTTGGCATTAAAAAAGACCAGGACAAATGGAATGATATATCAGAAGAATTTACCGAAAGAGAATTAGAAATTTCGAAAGAATCGCTACAATGAATTAAAGATTCAATTGATTACAATGCATTAGACAAACAAGCAAAAATTAGCTATGACTTATTTGTATCTGGAATAGAAAATGAAATAGCCGACTATCAATACCGATATCATAATTATCCTGTTAACCAAATGCGTGGACTGCACACTTATGTGCCAAGCCTACTTATTAATCAGCACAAGATTGAGTCACTATTAGATGCGGTAGCCTACGTATCCCGGTTGAACGGTGTTCGGCCGCTTTTTGACCAATTGATTGTGAATTTGAAATCAAGGGAAGAAAAGGGGATAATTCCTCCCAAGTTTGTTTTCTCAAGAGTGATAGAAACCTGCAAAAATATAATTTCGGGGATTCCTCTTCCCTCAGATGAATCGAACGCATTGATTGATGATTTTAGCTCAAAATTGGAGTCACTAGACTTGGCACAAGAAGACAAAGAAGTGCTCCTAAAATCAGGTTCTGAGGCTTTAAATCAAAATGTTAAACCAGCTTATGAAAGCTTAATCGCCTTCCTTGAAGATCAGGAATCCAGAGCAACGAAAGACGATGGTGCCTGGAAATTTCCTAATGGAAATGAATTTTACAACAATACCCTAAAGAGAACCACTACTACCGAACTCACTTCCGATCAAATCCACGAAATTAGGTTAAAAGAAGTGGAGAGGATTCACGGAGAAATGAAGGAAATAATGAAGGAAGTTGGCTTTGAAGGAGATTTGCAGGCATTTTTTACTTTCCTCAAAGAAGATGATCAATTCTATTATCCAAACACCGATGAGGGAAAGCAACTGTATATGGACAGTGCCACTGCCATCATCAACAATATGAAAGGTCGCCTCGATGAAGTTTTTCTGGTCAAACCAAAAGCGGATATGATTGTGAAACGCGTGGAGGCGTTTAGGGAAAAATCCGTAAGTTCAGCGTTTTATCAGAGACCAGCACCAGATGGTAGCAGGCCAGGTATGTATTACGTCCCACTTTACAATTCGAGAAATCAGCCTAAGTACGGAATGGAAAGCCTCGCTTACCACGAAGGGATACCCGGTCATCATATGCAGATTTCGATTGCCCAGGAATTAGATGGAATACCTGATTTTAGAAAGTATGGAGGGTACACTGCATATATTGAGGGTTGGGGACTTTATTGTGAAAATATTCCGAAAGATATGGGACTATATAGCAATCCATATTCTGATTACGGAAGATTGGCTGCTGAACTTTGGCGAGCTTGTCGCTTAGTAGTAGACACAGGTATTCATACTAAAAAATAGACGAGGGAGGAAGGAATTGCCTACTACATGAACAATACATCTGGTTCGGAAAGACAATGCGAAGGTATGGTAGAAAGGCATATTGTTATGCCGTCTCAAGCTACTGCCTATAAAGTGGGGATGATGAAAATCTTAGAACTAAGGGAAAACGCCAAAACTAAACTCGGTGATTCATTTGACATCCGTGAATACCATGATGTGGTGCTTTCCAATGGGGCTATCCCGTTGGACTTACTTGAGAAGTTAGTTGATGAATGGGTTGCCTCAAAAGTTTAAATCGATTGTTAAGTTTTCAGTCGAAATGTTGATCTTTTGATGTCGCTGTTGACTTTAAATTACCTAATGTGGCGCCAAAAAAGAAAAGGGTTCCACGGGGATATTTCTCAAAATACCGAATAGAATGATCATAGCGGCAACAACTACAGGGGTGTATGGTCTATTTAGAATGTTTTTGAACGTTTCTTTACTAAAGCGATTGATTGAAAGAATTGAAGTATTATAAAGAATTATTACTAGACCAAAATAGATCAATGGATTGTAGTTGAAAGCGGATTTAAAATGGCCATTCAGCAAAGCATGTACGGCCCGCTGGGAACCACATCCCGGGCAATAAATACCGGCATATTCTCTAATCAGGCATGACGGAAAATCATAAGTCACCGGATCTAATATTAACAAAAGGGCTGCCAATGATACAATAACCAATGGCAGCCCAATCTTATAAATCTTGTCGATCATTAAAATCCACCCATATCATTCATCAATGAAACACCCACTATGGCATAAAAAATGAAATAGACTATCATGAGCACAAGTCCAACAAAAAATCCAATTTTTGTCCACTTTCCGGCAGCAGCAGAAGCATTCTTAGCCCCTTCTATATCTCCTGTGTCAAATCTCGAATTGACATTAGCGGAATTTACGATAGCCGCAATTCCAAAAGGTAAGCAACAGAATATTGTCACAAGTATTGATTCCACCAGCCAATTTTTGGGTCTAACATCGCTCATATTGGTTAGAATTTAACGTTAAATTAAAGCCTACTCTTCGCAGTTTTCGGCATCCCTGAAATATCAAGATAACCAAAATTTTCAAAATGTTAAATCCGTGAAAACAATTTTTCATTACAGCATCTGTGATAAAAGATATTTTTTTAAAAGAAAAGAAAGAATAATTTGGACAATAGTATGTTTATTGCGTTGAGTTGTAGGTATGATTAAACACAATCATTTTTCTGAATGGCTGCTAGGAACGAATTACGACTGGCTCAAAATCAAAATGCAAGACATTTTGATCCAATCAAATATTGATATTCTTGACTTTTCAGAACATGAAGATACCAGGGGTTCCACAGGTATCTGGATCATACCGCACGGTTCACTGTCATTGCATACCTTTCCGTTCCGTGAGAGAACATTTATAGAGCTGAGCTGTTTTGACCATGCTAAGTATCTTGACTTCATCATCAATTTCAGAGAATTCAGACAAGACAATTTTGGCCAGACTAAACTTTAGGTCATGACAGAATATAGCCAATAATCCCAACAACGGCCAGATAATAGATTGTTGGAATGATGGTCTTTCTCAGGGTGTTTCCTTCCTGACCCAATAAACCTACAGTGGCCGATGCTGCCACTACATTATGGATTGCTATCATGTTACCTGCAGCGGCACCAACGGCCTGGAGTGCTATAATCCAATAACTGGTCAAATGAAGGTTCTCAGCCACTCCATATTGGAATAGGCTAAACATAAGATTACTTACCGTATTGCTCCCTGCAATGAAAGCTCCTAATGCGCCAATGGATGGTGCAAAGAGTGGCCAGATTGAACCCACATTGATGGCTACCCATTCTGCCATTGCAATCGGCATGGAGTCGAAATCTGCCATATTTAAACCGGAATTAATGTAAATCCGGACCATGGGAACGGTGAATACCAGCACGAATCCAGCGCCAACTAACATTTGGGCAGATTCGCTAAAAGCGGACTTCAATTGGCCGGAATTCATGCCATGATAGAAATAAGTGATCAAGACAACGATCAGCAAAATGAAGCCAGGAAGATAAAACGGGGTTGTTGATCCTGTAATATCGGTTCCTAAAATATTGGACCATGAAATGCTGATGGAAGTTAGCCATGCTTTCAGCGGCAATTGAGACAATCGGCTTAATAACAGAAGGGTAGCAAGCATCAGGTATGGCATCCACGCTTTACTAAGGCTCAGCTTAGACGACCCTGATTTGCTTGAGAGTTCGAAACTGATCTTTCCCATCCAATGCGCAGGCCATTGTTCCCTGGGGGCGAAATCCCAGGCTTTTTTTGGTTGTAAGAAGCCACTTTTTATCGTTGGCACAACTATCGCTAAACCTACTAGAGCCCCAATCAATGAGGGAAACTCGGGTCCCAGGAAGTTAGCGGCAAGCAGGTATGGAATTGTAAAAGCAAATCCACTAAACAAAGCAAAAGGAAAAATCTGAAATCCCTCTTTCCATGATTTGTTTTGACCGAAGAAACGCGTCATCATGGTACACATGAATAATGGCATCAGCGTACCTGCTATCGCATGCAGCATGGCAACGTTTTCGGTTACCAGTTGAATGTAATCATTGAAAGTTAGTCCCATTCCTGACAGCTGAGCTTCAATTTCAGGATTGAGTAAACCACCCCTAACACCTACCAGAATAGGAGTACCCGCTGCTCCAAAAGTCACAGGAGTACTTTGGACCATCATGCCTAGCATTACGGCACATGTTGCAGGAAAACCCAGCGCAACAAGCAATGGACCAGCAATAGCAGCAGGAGTTCCAAACCCTGCGGCACCTTCAATAAAACTACCAAAAAGCCAGCAAGCTATAACCAATTGTACCCGACGATCCAGACTTATGTCTGAAAACCCCTGTCGAATAACATCAATGGCACCTGAGTACTTCAATGTATTTAACAGTAGTATGGCTCCGAATATGATAAAAAGTATATCAAACGTGATGAAGAGTCCTTGTATCGTGGAAGCCAGAACCCTGATTGAAGGTACTTCCCAGAAAAAGAGGGCTATCGATGAAGTGAGAATAAATGCCAGTGGCATTACTGTTTTGGCCGGCCATCTGAGGCCTACCAAAAATATTCCAGCAGCCAGTATTGGAAGTATGGCCAGGAACGCTTGGGTGGTGAGTGACATGCTGCTAATATAGATTATTTAAGTGGTGGGCTATTTTCTGTCTTTTTTGAGGATTTCAGGAATGAAAATGAAAGGGTTGAATAGCAATTAACAAATAAACTGGACAGGTTTCCAAACCCTGACCGGTTTATTCGCTTTAATCTATAGTTTTGCACCTCCGACATTCACCATGTTCAATTTCACCGAAATACTCTCTGTAACCCTTATTCTCTTCTCAGTAATTGATATTCTTGGGAGCATTCCGGTGATCATCAAACTCAGGAAAGAAGCGGGGCATATTCAATCCGAAAAGGCCACAATTGTTTCGGGTTTGATCATGGTAATTTTTCTTTACCTGGGTGAAAAAATACTTCAGCTATTCAGCATTGATATTGAATCATTTGCAATTTCAGGAGCCTTGATCATGTTCATTATAGGGATGGAAATGGTATTGGGAAGAAACTTTTTCCAATCGGATGAAACGAATGATACTAGTTCATCAATTGTACCATTGGCTTTTCCAATTATTGCAGGAGCGGGAACAATGACCTCGCTACTCTCACTACGGGCAGAATTTGCAATGTCAAATATCCTGGTCGGAGTCGCCATAAATCTTGTTTTAATTTATATTGTTTTAAAAACTTCGGGGTGGTTAGAAAGGAAGTTGGGTAGGGCAGGATTCAATATTATTAGAAAAGTATTCGGGATAATACTGTTGTCAATTGCAATCAAGCTGTTCAAAACGACCTTAATTTCGATAGCTGCGAGTCTCTAAAGTTTCACAAAATAAGCTGAACTGTTTTGGACCTCACAGAGAGACGACACCTATTTTCTACCAAAATCGGCCGGTATTTCTCCCCAGGCTTTCGTTTCCCACTTTAGTATTTTGTTGGGATAAGTGTTTGCTTGGAGCCATAGCAGTGCCCTGTCAATAAGGTCGAAGAGAAGGCCATTCTCCAAAGTTGGAGTGAGCTTTGTTTTGGCTTTTTTATTTTTCACCCAACTAATGGCAGTACGACTATCCGAATATATTGGCAGCTCAATTTTCCTTTGTTTACAGTAGGCTAGTGCATGAACAAGCGCCAGGAACTCTCCAATATTATTTGTTCCGTCTTTATACGGCCCTTTGAGAAATATGACCTTTGCTGTTTTTACATAAACACCCTTGTACTCCACTTCATTAGTAGAGGAACTGCTAGCTGCATCCACTGCCAGACTATCCAGAATGGGTTTTCCAATTCGTTGAAGTTGTATTGCAGTTAATCCTGGTTCAATGATGTTTTTCCCGATGTAATCATCACTGTTTCCTTCAAAGGCTTTTTGTGCTAACTCAAGTGTTTTAAATGACTTGAATTTAGCCGTATCAAAACCTTTGATCTGCTTTTGGCACTCGTCCCAGGATTTATAGATACCCGGTTTTTTACCTTTCCAAACGACATAAAATTTTTCCTTCGGCATCAATTCAACGGTATTGTTTGAGTCGCAAGAGTGTCGACTTCATTTTCTGTAAAGGCAATACCGTAGCTTTCCAATTCATTCAATATGGGTTCATAAAGGTCTTTTTCATTCGGTATTCTGACCCCGGAGGTAATGATTTTACCCGTTAAAATCAATTTGGCTGCAATCCCAAGTGGAATTCCTACAGTCATACTCATGGCAGTTTCTCTTTCATTGTTTCCTTCCACAACCATGTGTGATTGAAGTTGTTTTTTTTGACCATCCGTATTAATAAAATCAAATTTGTGCCACATAACGATCATGTCTTTATCATTGGCATTCAACGTCCATTTTTTCTTGAGGATATGCTCCAAAATTTGAGCTGGCGTTCCACTTTCCAGGCCTATTGGTGTGTGTTCAAAAATTCCTAACCACTTCAACTTGAACATTACTTCTGCCTCCAGATTAATGTTCAGATAGTGGGCAAGCTTTAGTTCAACAGAATCTTCGGGGTTGTAATATAAAAAGCTGTTAATGAACTCCCGATGGGTCATTTTTTGCACTCCCTGCATGGGATAGGAATCATCTGTAGCTCCTAATTGAACAAACACATTCCATGCCCTGCAAAATCCAGGACGTCGTAAGGTGCCACGGTATAATGTTTTTATTCCCTGGAGCTTATAGATTTCAAGATACTTCAGTGAATCGCGGTTGGCATAGCCCTCAAAATAGCCATAGCCAGGTATATGAATCATTTCGTAGCGGCGAAAAAGCCTATGATAAGGGATGTATTTCATTTTCCCATCCTGGATGAATTTTACAATACATTGACCGGCAAGGACAACATTTCTCGGATTCCATGTAAACTTATATTGCCATGGATTGTCCATATTGCCAGGCGCTAATAGTCCTCCTGTAAATGTTTCGAAACCTGTTAACTTATTTCCAGCATCACGGATCTTATCGAGGGTTCTCATCCCTGACATATGATCAATACCGGGATCGAGGCCACACTCCATAAGGAGGACTTTATTTTTGGCTTTAAAAGCCCCATCCAATTGCTTTATTTCATCAGTGACGTAAGAAGCGGTAAGCATGTCCACACCGATGTCTGCACACAAGGACGCCAAAGGAAGATGAAGGACCGCAGGAAGCATTGAAATGACCAAATCAGCTTTTTTAATCTCATCGATACGTTTTTGAGCATCGGTCACATCAATTGGAATGACATTAATATTCGAAAATCCCACGGTACTCTTATTTGCCAATTCCGTGTCGACCTCACATATATTTATATTCCAATTATTATAGATTCCCTGGCTTGCAAGATAGTTGATGAGGTGAGTGGCCGATCTCCCAGCACCAAAAAGCGAAATATATTTCTTTTCCGGGGCTTTCATTTTTATTGGATACTAATTTATTGGTACAAGTTTAATGCAGGCAACTAATAAGGATTGAACGAGTTGTAATTATATATAGGCTATTTCAACTACTTAATTTCAACTGCTATGACAAATTTAAGTTCAAAATTGAGTTTTCGTTGGACACCTGGTCACCGGTTTTTAACTCTTAATATTGTAACACATCAGTTAATTACTTTTTTCAATAACCAATTACGGGTGTTTTATAGAAACATTATGGATTCTGAATTCAAAAACTGAAAATTGAAAATAATACGTGATAACACTTAGATAAACGCAGGTTATTTCGGTATTAGTTCAATTGAATATTGGAATTATACAATAATTAATTATATTTGAAACATGCTAGGTAAAAAAGAAGGTCAGGGGAAAGTTATCCTTGAGAATGACACAAAGCGGACTTCAATTACATTTATCGTAATCGCTGTTTTTGTACTTATCTCTGTAGGATTGGTTTTCATATCGAATATATAGTCCATCAGCGAAATAAAGAACTTCCCCATAAGAAGAGGGAAGTCTTGAATACACCTCAGGCATTTTGTGGCCTTAATTTTCTCACTTGTTTACCTGTCTGCCACATTTCTGATTCTTTGAGCTCGTCCAGTTCTTTGTTTAACCCCACCCTGTAATCAGCTAGCTTATTGGCATCAATAGTAATTTTCGCCTCATTACCACTAGACACACTGTCATAGAGTTCTTCAAATACTGGAGCAACAGCATCCCGGAATTTTTTCCACCAATCAAGGGCGCCTCTTTGGGCGGTTGTAGAGCAATTGGCATACATCCAATCCATGCCATTTTCAGCCACCAATGGATACAATGACTGGGTAGCTTCTTCCACAGTTTCATTGAACGCTTCAGATGGAGAATGTCCCCTTTTTCTCAAAATTTCATATTGAGCCGCAAACAAACCCTGTATGGCACCCATTAGGCTGCCACGTTCCCCGGTGAGGTCAGAATAGACCTCTTTTTTAAATGTTGTTTCAAATAAATAGCCAGATCCCACGCCAATACCAAGACTTACTACACGATCCCATGCTTTTCCAGTTGCATCCTGATGGATGGCGTAGCTTGAGTTGAGTCCACTACCTTGCAGGAAAAGTCTTCGTAAGCTTGTTCCTGAGCCTTTAGGTGCTACAAGAATTACATCCACATCAGCGGGAGGATTTATATTGGTTTGATCATTATAAGTAATGCCAAAGCCATGTGAAAAATAAATTGCCTTACCGGGAGTTAGATGTTTTTTTACTGTTGGCCAGACTGATATCTGTCCGGCATCAGAAAGAAGGAACTGAATAATCGTACCTCTCTCACAGGCTTCCTCGATTTCAAACAAATTAACACTTTCTTTCCAGCCATCTGCGAGAGCTTTATCCCATGTTTTGCTGCCCTTCCTTTGTCCGATGATTACATTAAAGCCATTGTCTTTAAGATTTAATGCCTGACCCGGGCCCTGAACACCATATCCAATAATTGCTATTGTCTCATCTTTCAATGTTTGACGTGCTTTATCAAGGGGGTATTCCTCCCTGGTTACAACATTTTCTTCTACACCTCCGAAGTTGATTTTTGCCATTTTTTAATTAAAGTTTAGTGGTAAAATAATTAGGTTGATTCTAATAAGAGTCAATTGATAATTTATTTGCTGTTGACTCTTCAAGTTGTTGTATTAAAGTTGTTGTTTTTCTTTTTGACATTGATATGGCCACTCGGCCGGATCGGACAAATTCAAGTACACCATAAGGCTCTAGTTTGTTGAATAAATCCTGAGTCTCGTTTTTATGCCCTGTTTTTTCAATCACAATATAATCTTCTTCGATTACCAGTATCAGGGCCCCGTTGTTTCTTACGAGGCTCTCAATTTTATTGCCATTCAGGAAAACTTTGGTTGGCACTTTGTACAACGCAATTTCCTGGTAGTGAATTTGATGATCCTCATAGACAAAGGCATCAAGTACATCGATCAGTTTTCTTATTTGCTTAATCACCTTGTCAATCATTTCCCGGGATGTCTTGGTGACAATCGTGAAGCGGCTTACCCCATGTACTTCTGTGGAAGACACATTCAAACTGTCAATATTGATCTTTCTGCGTGTAAAGATAATGGTGATATGATTAAGCAATCCAGCCTTATCCTCAGTCAGGACAGATAACGTATATAGACCTGTGCTTGTATTATTATCCATGTTATTAAAAATTTAAAATTTTCTACTACTCCAGCCGGATATCAGAAACACTAGCCCCAGAAGGAACCATGGGAAATACATTCCCTTCCTTTTCAACTATAACTTCCAGAAAATACGGCCCATCATGGTTTAGTAAATCAGATATAGCTTTATCCAAATTTTCCCGATGCTCCACCTTATTGACCTCCATTCCATATCCCTTTGCAATCATTTGAAAATCGGGATTCTTTAGTTCCGTAAAAGAATATCTTTTATCAAAAAATAATTGCTGCCATTGCCTCACCATCCCAAGGAAATTATTGTTCAAAACTATCACCTTGACAGCAACCCCATACTGGGAAATCGTCCCCAATTCCTGTATGGTCATTTGAAAGCCACCATCTCCAATTACAGCGACAACTTGCCTTGTTGGTAGTGCAATTTTAGCGCCCATTGCGGCGGGAAGAGCAAAGCCCATTGTTCCTAATCCACCTGAAGTTACATTACTATCGGTTTGACTAAAACGGTAATACCGTGATGCAACCATCTGATGTTGCCCAACATCGGTTACAAGGATCGCCGATCCTTTGGTCTTTTCACTAAGGATGTGGATCACTTCTCCCATTCTTAATTTTTCGGAGGTGGGATTGTATTCATCCTTGATCACTTTCTCGAATTCTTTCTCGTCGCAGGCTTTAAACTTGGCAAGCCAATCCGGATACGTTCTTTTATCGATTTTTCTTGTCAAAGCAATTAGCGCTGCTTTTGCATCAGAATTTATGGCAACAGTTGTCTTTACATTTTTATCTATTTCTGAAGGATCGATTTCTACATGAATTACCTTTGCTTGTTTTGCATAGGTTGCCACACTACCGGTTACCCTGTCGTCAAATCGCATCCCAATGGCAATCAAAACATCACACTCGTTTGTCAATAAATTTGGGCCATAATTACCATGCATACCCAGGTAACCCATATAAAGCGGGTGATCTACCGGCATTGCAGATAGCCCCAAAAGCGTCGAAGCAAAAGGAATACCGGATTTCTCAACAAATGCTGAGAGTTCTTTTTGCGCTTTGCTTATCAGGATACCATGGCCAATTAACAGATAAGGCTTTTTTGCATCTTTGATCAGATCGATGGCTTCATCTATTTTTTCTTCGATAACTGCAGGATAAGGGTGATAACTCCGAATTCTTTCACATTTCTTGTAATTGAATTCGAATTCACCAATTTGAGCATCTTTGGTAATGTCTATAACTACCGGCCCGGGTCGACCCGAATTAGCTATATAAAATGCCCTTGAAATAGCCTCTGGAATTTCTTCAGCTTTAGTTACCTGATAGTTCCATTTCGTGACCGGCATTGAGATACCGACTACATCAGTTTCCTGGAAAGCGTCTGATCCTAACAATGGGGATGCAACCTGCCCGGTGATACAGACCATTGGGGTTGAATCTATCTGAGCATCAGCAATACCGGTAATGAGGTTTGTAGCCCCTGGGCCTGAAGTAGCAAAACACACACCAGTTTTTCCAGTTACGCGAGAATAACCCTGTGCCGCATGAGTTGCACCTTGTTCGTGACGAACTAAATAATGGGTAATTTGTTTGTCATAGTGATAGAGAGCATCGTAGATAGGCATAATGGCACCCCCGGGGTATCCAAAAATGGTGTCGACCCCCTCGGCAATTAACGACTGTAGTACTGCTTCAGCACCCGACATTACTTTGCCTTTTTTAACCTTGATTTCTTCTAAAATTAAAGTCGATGTATTCATGATAATTTATTGATCTGTAACACAACCTTCTGAGGCAGAAGTAACCAGTTTGCTGTATTTGTATAAGTAACCATTAGTCACCTTTGGTAGTGGTTTTGACCACATTTCTTTCCTTCGTGAAATCTCTGCATCATCCAGATGCGCTTCAATTTTATTATTAATTGAATCGATGGTGATTAAATCACCATCTTTCAAGAGACCAATTAGTCCTCCCTCTGTGGCCTCTGGCGTAATATGACCTACAACAAATCCATGTGTACCACCTGAAAACCTCCCGTCGGTTATCAATGCAACGGATTTGCCGAGACCTTTCCCCATAATAGCGGATGTTGGCTTAAGCATTTCAGGCATTCCAGGGCCGCCTTTAGGGCCAATATTTCTGATAACTACCACATCACCGCTTATTACTTTTCCACTTAAGATACCATCATTTGCTTGAAACTCATCCTCAAATACCCTGGCAGTACCTGTGAATTGTTCTCCCTCTTTGCCGGTAATTTTGGCAACAGAACCCTCAGGAGCCAGATTCCCATATAAAATTTGCAGATGACCCGTTGCTTTTAATGGTTGATCTATTGGAAGGATCACTTTTTGACCTTCCGATAAAGGTTCAACTTCTTTAAGATTCTCTGCTATTGTGTTACCCGTTACGGTTAAACAACTACCATCAAGGTAACCTTCATCGAGGAGCAATTTCATTACCGCCGGCACACCACCGATATTATGGAGATCCTCCATTAAATATTTTCCGCTCGGTTTCAGATCCGCTATATAAGGGGTCTTATCCGAGATTCTCTGAAAATCATCAATTGTAAGATCGATATTGGCTGCCTTTGCCATCGCTATGAGATGTAGTACTGAATTAGTTGATCCGCCAAGCGCCATTACTATAGTAATGGCATTTTCAAAGGCGGCTTTTGTCATGATGTCTGATGGTTTTATATCTTTTTCCAAAAGTCTGAGCATGAACTGACCAACTCTTTCGCATTCCGTTTTTTTATCGTTACTGATCGCTGGATTTGAAGAACTAAAGGGGAGGCTCATTCCCATGGCTTCAATTGCTGATGACATCGTATTTGCTGTATACATTCCACCACAAGCTCCTTCACCCGGGCAAGAATTTTTTACAATTCCTTTAAAGTCCTCATCTGAAAGTTTATTGGCATATTTTTGCCCCAAAGCCTCAAAAGCTGAAACAATATTAAGATCTTTACCCTTATAACAACCAGGTGCTATAGTACCTCCGTAAACCAGGATTGAAGGCCTGTTTGATCGTGAAATAGCCATCATTGCTCCTGGCATATTTTTATCGCAGCCAACAACAGTTATCAGGCCGTCATAGAACATTCCGTTTACTACCGACTCAATTGAATCAGCAATTAAATCTCGTGATGGAAGTGAATAGCTCATTCCTGTTGTTCCCATAGTGATGCCATCACTTATTCCGATTGTGTTGAAAATCAAACCAACCATTTCGTTGTCATTGACACCCTTCTTTATTTTAGAGGCCAGATCATTGAGATGCATGTTGCACGGATTACCATCATAACCGGTGCTTGCAATGCCAACCTGGGGTTTTGACATATCCTCTTCGGTCATCCCAATTGCGTAAAGCATGGCCTGTGATCCCGGTTGAGTTTGATCCTGGGTAAGAACTTTACTGTATTTGTTGAGTCCCATCAAATATTAACTTTTAAAAATTGTAAACTAAAAAAGCCATCCTCTGAGTGAGAATGGCTTTATTTTTATAATCAAAATCGTCTACACCATTCTCATCAATGATCACTTACGACCACCACGACAGAAACAGTATTGACAACTATGCTATTCAACATTACTTATGAATTCGGTGCAAACGTATAACAGAATCTTCTTGAAATCAATAATTAAAAGCAATTTATGTACATAAATTGCTAAAATACGTAAATATTACGCTATAGTGATTTTTGGTTGACAAATGACCTGATCTAATAAGATCAAATAAAAATCAATGACTGATGTAAATCAACAATTTGGAAATGATCAATGTAAACGTAAGGATTTACCAACTAATAGTTATAATGATGATATTTCTATGTTCATGCATAAGCAGGGATAAAGAAAAGCTTGATTTGTTATTAAAAGCTAATCAGTTCCTTGAGGATAAGGATTTTGACAAAGCTATTTTAGTTTACAATCAGGCAATCGCATTGGATCCCGAATTTACTGATGCTTATAATAACAGGGGAGTTGCGAATTTTGAAAATGGAAGTTATGCTTTGGCTTTATCTGATTATAAATCTGCTTTGCTACTTAAACCCGATTACGCAGAGGCCATGTTCAACAGATCAAATGTGTTGATAGAACTCGGAAAAATTGAGGAAGCCATTAGTGATCTACAAAATCTGAGAAATTTTTATGGCGATTCTTCGATTTTGGATTTCTCAAGAGGGTTGGCCTATTCAAAAAACGGTGATTATTCAAAATCTATATTAGCTTTTAAAATTGCACAGATAAAGGATAAGAATAATGTGGAAATTCCCATTAACATAGGTACGGCATATTACTATTTAGAAGATTTTGATTCGGCCAGATGTTATATAAATCAAGCCATCCAAATGGATTCTGACCATTCGAGTTGTTACAATACCCTTGCGTTAATTGAAGTGAAGAATCAAAAGTACGACACGGCGTTGCAGTTGATTAACAAAGCTCTTGATTTCGCCCCCGATGACCCGTATTTATTAAACAACAGAGGCTTCATTCATCTTAGCATGGGTAATCTTGACCAATCCATTGCAGACATTAATAATAGCATTATTACAGATCCTTATAATGGATGGGCATACCGGAACAAAGGTTTGTACTATTTAAAAATGGATAAAATGGATGAGGCGATTAAAATGCTTCAAAAGGCCTCAGAAATGGATGCCAGCATAGAAAACGTGTTCTTATATCTTGGTGAAGCTTATTATAAAGGCGGAAATCCGATTAAGGCCTGTGAAGCCTGGAGCAACGAAAATGTAAGGAATCTGCCGGAAATTTATTTAAATGAATGTAAGAAAGGAAGTGGTTAACTTTCGTCGATATGCAGGCGATGGAGGTGAGTTTCTATATGATCTAGCCTTTTGGTGACATGATGTATGAATTTGTAGAGGTCTAACTCCACCACTAATTTTTGACCGCCATATGAATCAGAACCAATTTCATTAATGGTTTCTTTTTTATGCTTTTCGATATCCTTCCGGTCTTCGCATTCTTGCGATAGTTTTTCTACAAAGTTCTTGAGACTGTATTCACTTTCAAACTCAGCAATATTTTGTAAAGTCTTCCTTTCTTCTCTTTGGTTCTCATGTTTGAAGTTAGGCGCTTTCACCTTATCCATAATAAGCGAATCAAAATGGTGAATTTCATTGAGGACAACAAGAACTTCCATGCGATATTCATTCGATGTACAGTAGGCACTAAGGCCTTCGTAGTTATCAAGTTCAGCTGAAAGGAGATTCCAATGAGCGGCTATCTGGTCGAATTTTGCTTCAATTGCTTCCTTCGTCTGACTCATATCCTTTGTCTGACCAATGGATAAAAATGAAGTCAGTAAAAAAAATGTTCCAAAAATGAACCTTAATAAGCTGGTTTGCATGACGTTAACGGTTTTACAAACATACTTAAAAAATCGAATTTTCCTTACCATTATTGGTGACCATAAAGTTTTATACGCTTGGTATAATCAAAATTTGTGCCGGAATATTTATATTATCAAATACATTTTACCAGACAGGATAGTCAAATTCAAGGTTTTCTCGACGAAATGTTGGGGTTTGCTTTCCACCCGTCAATTCACCTACTTTATTAAAGACATAGCTTGACAATTCAGACACTTGTATCTCACCGTCACTGTTCTGATCGGCATCTGCATTTTTGAGGGCATTTATCAACGAATAAGTAAATATCCCATTTTTGAACTCTTCTGACTCAAAAGCATATTCGGCACCGCTTGCAGATGAAATAACAATTGCTCCTGTTCCTCTTCTCAAATCAACAAAGAGCGATTTCATTAGCTCGAATGAGCTTTGAAGGCTTAATTTATTTTCATTTGACTGAAACCCTCTGAAGGTAACATTGCCATTTGATGGAATAGAAGCAACTGGGGAAAACGCAGGCTCTTCTGCTTCCTTGTCTACCTCGCCGGAATGGCAAGCATCAATAAACATTAATTTCTTTCTTGCGGGAATATGATCAAGCAGGCTTTCTAGGGATGAATAAGGTAGCCCCCGATCTGCAGGATTGTTAAAATCGATGTCACTCGTCGCGATGTAATAATCGAGGTTGACATCCAATAGCCCATGGCTTGCAACAAAAACCATAACCTGATCATTCACAGAGGAATTGTCAAGCATATCCTTAATCTGGAGGATATTTTCCGCAGTTGCTTCCTTGTTCAAAAGGACTTTTTTAGTGATATTTCTATAATTCTTTTGGTTAGACTCTATCAACGATGCAAAATCATCTGCATCCTTAGCGGCATATTCAAGATTAAAGGCCTCCTGATTGAACTTTGAGACACCTATAGAAACAATGTACAGATCTGGTTTGGTTTCCTGGCCTTCATATGTCACCTCAATTTTCGAATTGATTGACCTGACACCACCTTCATTGTAGACCTCTGCTTCGATTACGTTCAATCCCGGGGATAATGTTATTTCAAATTGACGGCTCACTTCAGCTTCGTTTAGTGGTTGACCTTTTTGGCCAAATTCTGGCACACCGTTTACGTAGATGTTGAGCCTGTCAAGGTTTTGGTTTTCATCTTTGGCATGGATGGCCATGGTTACTTTTTCAGTCTCAACAATTCTCGGAAGTTCAGTTTGGAATTCTACTTCAGGCGCATTGAGTTCATCTGAGAGCATTCCCTCGGTGAAACCCATTTTGGTCAAACGTTTTTCATAGGCCTTTTCATACGTATCTATCAATCCAGATGTGGCATAGCCAATTCGTTTTAAAATTATATCGGGCCTGTTGTATTTGAGATCAAATTGGTCAAAAAGGAAGATGTTTTTTCCTTCTGTAAAATGGACTGCTGATGCCCCGCTTCGTGATGACATGAAGTAACCATCCGGGGCATAGATTACAAAATCCTGATTTTCTCCTTCCAGAGCCACAAATGTGACTATCAAGTCTCCTGTTTGAGAATCCCAAAGTTTCATTGATCCATCATAACTGCCAGTTAACACCATGCTGCCTTTTGGGCTGAAACCCACATCTGTAACAACATTCTGATGGCCCTCTAAAATATTGATAAGGAATCCTCCTTCATAGTCCCACAAATAAGCATTTTGATCGCGGCTGCCATAAACCAATTTTTTACCATCTGGGCTTATGTCAGAACTAACAACAACCTCAAAATCATCTCCTGATAGACTGAATCGTTTGTTTGTGTGGTCATCTACCTGGATCATTAATGCATCGGTTTGAAATGATTTGGTTTCTTGTCCCGTTGAGGTATTCCAGCCAATCACTTTTTTATCGTAGCCGGAAACCACAACCTCTGTATTTTCTTTATTGAAGGAGATACTTTCTACAAACTCATGACCAGTCGGGAATTGGTTAACCTCCATGTGTGACCCTATATCATAAATGTGAATGGCATCATTGGTACCCCCACTTGCTATTAATTTACTGTCTGTGCTTATGTCAATGAAGGTGCCTCCGGTCGGATCAGATATATATGATCCTGAAGCTGAAGGGTTTTGTAAATTCCAGAAGGTTACATTTCCACCTATATCCCCGGCAGCCAGGATATTACCATCCAGACTTACTTTCAAATCATAGATTTCACCATGGGTTGTTTCAAATTGATTAACCTTTTCGGTTGATTCAAAATCCCATTGGATGATGTTTTTGTCAAAGCCAGTGAAGATATTTTTTCCATCTGGTGTAAATGAAAGGAACTTAGCACCACCATTGTGATTCCAGTAACCAGCCAATTGACCATTCGTTATATTCCAAACTTTGATTCTGTTTTTAGCGAAATCAGATTCAGTGCTAAACGTCAGCCTTGTTCCTCCACTGAATATTAAATTTTCAATTGGATGAAAGCGGGCAAAAGATACAGAACCAGCTTCGGTGGCCAGTGTATAAAGGGGCTTGTCTTCAAAAACCTCCCAGAAATGGGCTTTTTCATCTTTACCAACACTTACGAGGTATTGATTATCAGGGCTTAAAGCGATATCATAGACATCATCCTCATGGGAATCGATTGTTTTTATTTCTGACCAGTCAGAAGTGTCCCAAAATGCTATCGACCCACCAGTGGCACCAGAAACAAGAAATTTACCATCGCTGCTGAATTCAAGACAAGTAATGTAATCACCCTGCTCCATTTGCTGTTCAATTTTACCGGTTTCTACATTCCAGATTACGACGTTCTGATAGATAACCCCGGCGATATATTTTCCATCAGGGCTAAACTTCAAATCAGTAGTCCTTGATGGTTCATCAGGAAAAGTGAATAGGAGGGAATCGCTAGAAGCATCCCACAGCTTCAATTTCTCAATTTCATAATTATCAACAGGATGTTTTTCTTTTACGACACCGGCAAGAATTCTTCCATCTGGCGAAAAATCGGCTACAAGCATTTGTTCAATTATTCTTGTTGCATTTCCATTGTTAAGATTATAGACTGCCCCGCGTCCGGCACTAAAAATGGAATGCTGGTCATCAGGCATAAAAAGCAAAGGGTAATAGCCATCAATATTTTCAAATTGACTTAGCCTTATTCCTGTGGCGACATCCCAAACGCATACTTCAATGATGCCTTCATAAAGGTCAGCTCCCCCACTTATGATTTTTGACCCATCAGGGCTATAATGGATTTGCCAAATAGGATTGTTATGTCTATCCAATGTTTTGATCTCCCTACCGCTTCTGGAATCCCAAATCTTTATGGTCTTATCACTACTTCCTGTTGCAAATTGACTGCCATCTGGATGGAAAGCTACTCCATTAACTGTAGCTGAGTGGGCCGTTTTTATCACCAAATTCCTTTTTTGAGAAAAATAGTTAGTAGAAAGTTTCGCCAATTCATCTAAAACGCCACGATTATTTATTTCTTCCGCCATCCAGAAAATGGAGTGGCCATTGGCGTCTTTATAATCGAAATCAACAGGATAGCCCTCAAACAATCCAATAAGGCTTGATTGCTCATTTTTGATAGCTCTTACAAGTGGGGTCCACCCAATAGTATCAATGGCATTTGGATCCGTCCCATTTTTGAGTAGTGCAACGATTTGTATTGGCTCTCCAATTTCGATGGCCTTGTGCAGTGGGGTATATCCCTTCGAATTGCGAACATTTATCGGTACCCCTTTTGAAGCCAGGTACGGGATAATTTCGGTGGAGTACGAATTTAACGCTGAGAAAATGACTGGTTCCCTGTCCTCGCTATCAAGCTGAACTCCACCTTTTTCTACCAGATATTTAACGATGTCCATTCTATCGTTTTCAATTGCAATATCAATGGGACCAATCATTCGCCATTCGTTATCAAAAGAGTCTTCTGTGTTGTAAACATTTGGATCAGCGCCAAAGTCCAAAAGCAGTTTGGTAAATGGGATGGCTTCATCAGATGCTATTGAGGTAACTGTCAATACGTCTTCATTATATTCCTCTTCGTAATCGTTTTCATCAAAATAGTTCATGCAATCAATTTCAACTGCCATTGCAATCAATGCCTTGGTTCCTTCTTCCGCCATAGCATTAGGATTCGCACCCTTTTTTAGCGCCTTTCGGGCACCTTTATAGTCCTCGAAGGTGATCGCATCAGCAAGTAGTTCATCTTGTGTTTGTGCTTGTCCTCTGATGGTTGAAATGATTATTATTAACAGGATAATGGTTCTTTTGGTAAAGCTCATGTTATATTTGATTACACACTCATCCGAACCTTTATGAATAAAGTTGCAATATCCCGTAATGCTTAAT
>JAQCLE010000191.1 GCA_027592755.1 Bacteroidota bacterium
CGACTAATCACAATATGTATCGGCCTGTTGATTGAATAAATGTTAGCCTATGAATAATGCGGGTTAAAGAGGGAAAGAAACTAACGATTCTTGAAGGAGATGATTATGCAGCTAATTTTAATTTTACCAAAAATTTTGTCTTTGAAAAGAACAAAATTCTGGGTGAAAAGTATGGTTTTCAATGGGCTAAAGGATACCACTATAAAAATGATATTCCATGGGATAATCAAGTGCCTGATCCCTCTTCACCTCTGGAGGAATTTATAAGAAAGAACGCCATACCCCGGTAGTGTAATAATTCATCTTTAAGTTGAGTTAAAAAACTGATCGTTGGATACCTTGATCATGACGCACAACATCGATGCTAATTATAATCTGTTGATGATCATGGGTATAATGAACTCAAGTATACTGGCATTAAAGTGGATTGAGACGTATCAGGAAAACTGGAATAGCGACAACTATCCCAATACCATAAATTTGATTTTAGAAACATCTGGAAAATAAGTATTGTTGTTGCTCAACTAACTTCATTCTCCAACAGAAAGATTGTATGACCAAAGTCATGGCGTAACAGGACAAATTTTGATGATATTGAGCTTTCCTGTATCTCAATCATAATACATAGGTGGGTCAAAGATTCGTGTGGTAATCGGGTACAAAGAACGTATTGATAGGAATTTAACAGTGATAAATCATTTTTAAAAAATGTAAAGCTTTACTGCCATGAAAAGATTATCGGTTTTTCTCTTTATAGTATGGTGTTCAGGCAATGTTGAAAGTCAGGACAGGTATGCAGCAAATTATTATGTGGATTGTTCTGCCCAGTCTAATGGCGACGGTTCACTGCAAAACCCATGGAATGCGCTCGCTTCAGTAAATAATTCAACCTTCTCACCCGGAGATTCCATTTTATTCAAACGGGGAACAATAGCATTAGGTGAGCTTTGGCCCAAAGGTTCGGGCAATGAAAGGGCACAGATTATTATTGATTCATATGGTACAGGTCCCAAACCTATCATCGATGCCCAGGGGGAGGAAAACTCAGCAGCAATCCGACTAAGTAACCAGGAATACTGGACCATCCAGAATATGGAAGTAATAAATAATGCCAAGACAATGGGGTCACGCTGGGGTATTTATGTATATGCAAATGACAGCCTTGTAAAACACAAGATTCATATTAAGAACAATACAGTACACAATGTTTACGCCTCGAGCATTAGAACTCCAAAAGGCACAGAAATTCCTTCATTTTACAGCGTTGGAGGCATTTACGTAAAAGTTGAGGAGCCAGGTAGTATGAATGATATTTTGGTTGAAGGTAACCAACTCACCGATATCGTTGGCATAGGTATCTGTTTCTGGGGTGAAAGTGAGATGGCCGGTGATGGCATGAACTGGGATAATTTGAGCCCACATGTAATCATACGGGGAAATTCAGTTTTGCGTACAGGTGCAGATGGCATACTTGTGCTTGGGACGGATAATGAGTTTATAGAATACAATTTTGTGAACGGCGCAGGTCAACTTGGCAAATCCGAAGATATACCAGGCAAAGCAGGAACGAATGGGACCGATTATATTGCCGGACTATGGCCCACCCGTCACCGTGGTGGAATAGTGCAGTATAACGAAGTATGTAATACCCGTAGATTTATAGGACTTGGACAGTCGTTCGATAATGATTTGTATGTGACCGGAACAACAATATTTCAATACAACTATTCTCATGATAACGAAGGCGGTTTCTTTCTGGATTGCTGCTCACCGGAAGAAACAAATACTGGAAATATCATTCGATATAATATCAGCCAGAATGACGGAAGATATGATTATATGACACTGCTCAAAGGGAAAAACCTGGTCTACAATAACGTTTTTTATTCGACCGATACAATCGTTATAGATAAAAGCAGCAACAATTTTTTCTACAATAATATTTTTTGGTCAATAGATGGTAAATGGAACAATAACACGTTCGACCACAATTCCTATTTTGGTGGATTAATCGCCCCTGATAATGACACAAGTAGGATAGTAAAAAATCCAAAATTTGTGAACCCTGGTGCAGGAAAGACAGGAATTGAAACTTTGGAAGGCTACAAACTACAAATCAGTTCTCCTTGTCTATCCAATGGAAAAATAATTCTTAATAATGGTGACAAAGATTTCTGGGGTAATCCAATTCCCGTTACGGCAGCTCCGAACATTGGAGCACATAACAGGGTAGACAATTAGACCATGAAGAAATGTAACTCACTTCTGACTTTTATTCATTTGCATGAAATAGGCTGTAAATAACATGTAATAGCAATTTTGCATCTATGAAAACAGGGAATTCGATAATAGCTGCGATGGCAATGGCCATTTTGAATAGTGGTTGTTCCAAAGAAGATCCAAAAGAATATGTACTGACCTGGAGTGATGAGTTTTCTGGTGGGACCATCGATCCCAACAAATGGGACAAACCCGAATACAACCGACGAATTAATGATGAAGGACCAGATGGGTGGTGGCTCCGGGAAGATTCCTACCTTGATGGTGATGGTAATCTGGTGATCAGGGCCAGGAAAATAGAGAACAGAAACGATGACAATGATCCATATGATTATTCCACAGGTGCTATTCGGTCCAAAGGTAAGTTCCAGCAACAGTTTGGTAAATTCGAGATTCGCTGCCAATTACCTGATCAGGTAGGCTGGTGGGTTGCTTTCTGGCTGATGTCACCTTCTGTCGGGAACGTAGATAATTCAGGAGAAGATGGTACTGAAATCGATATTTTTGAAGGATTTGGATGGACGGATAATTTAAATTTCGCACTCCATTGGGATGGATATGGTGATGATCATAAATCCGAAGGTATCCAGAGAAACATTGATGGAATTAGTGAAGGATTTCACACATTCACCTTGGAATGGACTGAGAATGAATATGTATTCTATGTTGATTCGATTGAAATGTGGAGAACCCGTGCGGGAGGAGTTTCAAAAGTGCCCGCATACGTAAAAGTGACAGGTGAACTCTGGACAGTTGATTGGGCGATCAGCGAAGACTGGGCAAATGATCCTGAAACGGCTGAATATCCCGACTATTTCCTTGTGGATTATGTGAGAGTATATCAACTTCAATAAGCCTTCTCTTTTCTCAGTCTGTTATCTAACAAATCAATTACTCAATAACTATTTATTCATTACTTTAACCTGTTGTGTGAATTAAAAGATAGCATGTTTGATATTATTTATTGGTCTATTGAGGATAAAGTA
>JAQCLE010000079.1 GCA_027592755.1 Bacteroidota bacterium
AAATGGCGATAATTGGATGTCTTTTTTTCTTACAAACCTATGGATCTTAAAATATGTCTCTTGAATTTCAAGAGAGGTTGTTTTTAGCGCCATTAACTGGAAGTACGACTAATGATAACGCGATGTGAATTATTATTATTGGTTTCATATCTTTTAATTTGACATGTGGCAAAATAGACCAAAACCATTTTTCAGAAACGTCTCGATCCTTTGATATTATTCCCAATGCTGAGTGAGGTAATGTTCAAATTTAAATGAAGTTTGTGTCAAAGTCAACACCCACCTGCTAGGATGTCTTCAGCTTAAAGATAAGAACTGTATTCGCTTTTCAAGGGCGTAATAATCGAATTCGATGATTTTCGCTATCACCAATTAATACGGTGCCGTCTTTTTCAACAAAGATGCCATGAGGTCTGGCTAAGCCGCACTGCAGAGGATCTCCATCTTTGCCGTCAAAGCGCTCTCCAGTTCCGACGACTACATCAATTATACCAGTTTTTGTATCAATCATTCGAACGGAATGGCTCTCCGTATCTGCTACATATACATTTCCGTTTGGAGCAATTGCGATGCCTTTGGGTCCTGATAAAGTGGCTAACCTGGCATCCCCTCCATTTCCGGTAAAGCCCAGTTCTCCTGTTCCTGCAATATGGTGGATTGTTCCTAAACCCATATCCAGGCGATATATCTGATTGGCATATTTAAGAACAAGCCAAAGGTCGCCACGCTTGCCGAAATCCAAGGATCGTGGGCCATTGAGCGGAACATCCCGAAAAGGTTTGCCATCGGGTGTCGGGCTGGTCTCACCATTGCCTGCTAAAGTGCGGATCAATCCGGTCTTCATGTCAATCACCCTCACACGATGATTGCCAACATCGGCAATATAGAGATTACCATCAGGCCCGAATTGTATACTATGGGATTGATTCAGGTGAGCCTGGATTGCGGGCCCTCCATCGCCTGAAAAACCGGCATCTCCCATACCCGCGATCGTTGATATTTGTCCCGTAGTCAGGTCAACTTTTCTAATGGCGTGGTTTGACATATCCGCGATATACAATTGTCCGTTGCTGTCAAACCGTATCTCATGTGGTCGATTTAGTCTTGCTTCAATTGCCGATCCGCCGTCACCGGTATGACCGGGCTCTCCATTGCCAACTATTGTAGTTATTTCTCCAGCAGCATCAATTTTACGCACCGTATGTCCATCATACTCACAGAACCATAATGCATTATCAGGTCCTCTAACAATACCAAAAGGATTGTTTAACCGGGCTTCCATTGCAGGCCCATCAAGGGTGCCTGCAACTCCAGTGCCTGCAATTGTTTCAATCTCAGGGAGACTACAGGAGTTTAGCAGTAATACAATTACCGTTAATGATTGTATAAAAAACAACCGATACTTATTCAATGAAGTTGAGTAGAGAAGTTTCATTAGCACATTACTTTTCAGGCTCAACTTTCTTCCACATCCCCACCCTGATCATAACTGTAATACCAATAATGATCATTGGGATACTCAACATTTGACCCATGTTCAGCGGAAGACCTTCTTCCCATGGTTCCTGGTTGAGTTTAACAAATTCATCAAGAAACCTGAGGCTCCATAACAGGGTAAGGAAAAGCCCGAATGCGAACCCTTCGTTAAGTTTATGTCGGTACCAATACCAGATATGAAAAAGAAGAAGGAATAAAATAACGCAATAAAAAGCTTCATACAATTGCGCAGGATGTCTGGCGACACCTATGAAATTCAATTCTCCATAACTTACTTCATCGGATTGATAAGTATTGAATGTCACGTCATAATTGCTATCTACATAGTCACTATAGTATGAGTCTCTCTGGAAGGCATTTTTTATCCGGTTGATGTCCAGTGTAGTATTTGTCTCGGGTTTAAATTCAATAATGGCTGTTACAGGCATGATGCCCTCGCCATCGACGGTCGTGGTTTGATTCCGTTGAAAATCAATATCTTCAATTTGGGGATAAGTATACATTAGCCCCGTTTTGATGTTCTCAACAAATACTACACCTGTGAAAGATGCGGTCGGCGTGCCGATCATTTCCGAGTTTGTGAAATTTCCTGTCCTGATTAACGCTCCTGTAAGGCATGTGACAATCGCCAACCTGTCAAGAGCCCAGAAGTAGGTCATGCCTGGCATTTTCCGGGCAAAAAGGTAAATCGCAATTAACATACCAATGGCCCCTCCGTGACTGGCCAGGCCACCTTCCCAGACATACAAAATTTTGTGAAGGTTTGAAAGATAGTATATAGGATCATAAAAGAGGCAATGCCCCAATCTTGCGCCCACCACCACGGCAACTACCATGTAGATCGTGAGAGTTTCTACTTCCTTTTCGTCTCTTCCGTCTTTCCTGAAAACATAAAACATGACCTGTTGACTAAGAATAAACCCCATTGCAAAAAGGAAACCATACCATCTTACGGGGTGGTCAATCCAAGGAATAACAAAGATATCGGGATCAACACTCCAAAGGATGTAGCTTAATAAACTCATAATGGTGAAATGGCTAAAAGATGATTATTGACGTCTCCAGAAATAGGGGGTAAAAAGAATTAAAACAGTAAACAATTCCAAGCGGCCCAAAAGCATCAGTCCAGACAAGAACCATTTGCCCAAGTCAGGGATTTGTGCAAAATTGTCCATTGGGCCAACAGCACCAATTCCAGGTCCAATGTTTCCAAGGCATGTTGCAACAGACCCCAGTGCTGTCTCAAAGTCAACACCTATCATGGCCATTATAACTGATCCCGTTGCAAAGATGCTAATGTAAATCATGATAAAGGCAAGAACTGTAAAGGTTATATCCTTGTCAACTGCCTTTTTATTCAGTCTTACCGGAATCACCGCAGTTGGGTGGATTTGTCTTTTAAATTCGAGAATACTATTCTTTATGAGGACAACGTGCCGCACAATTTTTACACCACCAGCGGTAGAACCGGCAGAGCCTCCAATAAACATCAGTATAAAAAATACTACTGTAATGAAAGGAGACCAGGCTGTAAAGTCCGCGGTAACATAACCGGTGGTAGTAATAATAGATACTACCTGGAAAAGCCCGTTGCGAAATGCTCTTTCAAGCGGACTATTGGAGATAAGAATGATCCCTAACGCGATCATTATCGCAACAGCAACACAAAAGCCGGTATAGAACCGGAATTCCTCATTTTGGATTACTTTCTTGAATTCACCATGCAACGCCAGATAAGTAATTGTAAAATTGGTTCCGGCCAGAAACATGAAGAGAACAATTGTATAGTGAATAAAAGGTGATTGAAAGTATGCGATGCTTGCGTTCTTTGTTGAAAACCCACCTGTGGCCATTGTGGTAAGTGAATGATTGATCGCATCAAAAAACGTCATATCCTCAAACCAGAGAATTAATGTCTCAGCTAAGGTCAATCCAATATAGATGAGCCAAAGCCTTTTCGCAGTTTCTTTGATTCTTGGCTGAAGCTTATCGGGTGAAATGCCGGGGGCTTCTGCAACAAAAAGCTGCATACCACCAATACCAAGCAGTGGCAAGATGGCAACGGTGAGCACAATTATTCCCATTCCCCCGATCCATTGAGTCAGGCTTCTCCAAAACAAGATGCCTTTTGGAACACTTTCAACGTCATGAAGAATGCTGGCTCCTGTAGTTGAATACCCTGAAATGGTTTCGAAAAAGGCATCCGTAAGAGTGGGAATCGCATCACTAAAGAGATAAGGTAAAGTGCCAAAGAATGACATGATTAACCAGCCCAGTGTTACAACCAAATAACCGTCGCGTTTCTTAAGGTCTTTCGACTTTGGATTTTTGGTGAAATAAACCAGAAGGAACCCAGAGGATAGCGTCACTATGGCAGCCCAAAGTATAGGAACATGATCTCCCTCTTCGTAGTATACTGAAAACGGCAGACAAGTCAGCATGAAGAACCCGTTCAACAGAAGAAGATAGCCGAAAAAACTGGCTATTATCGGGTAATTGAATCTCATTTAAAGAAGCCTTCTATGGTATGAATACATTCCGGTTTTGACAAGACCACAACCCTGTCTTTTGCTTTGAAACGGGAGTTACCTCTTGCGGTGTAGCCAGATCCATCCCTAATAATTCCCCCTATTATTGCAGTCCTCGGGAATTTCAAATTCCTCAGTTCATGCTCAGTGATTTTAGAGCCTGATTTAACTTCAAACTCCAATATTTCAGCATCGACGCCATGAAGACTTGTAATGTGCAACACTTCTCCCTTACGGATGTACCTGAAGATGAAGTTAGCTGCAATTAGTTTTTTATTAATTAATGTATCAACCCCGATATTTTGAGACAAATGGATGTAATCAATGTTTTCAACAAGCGCAATGGTTTTGCCTACACCTGCGTTTTTGGCCACTAACGATGAGATCATATTAGTTTCAGAATCACCTGTGACAGCTATGAACACATCCATTTCTTTTATTCCTTCCTCCATTAACAAATCGACATCCCGACCGTCCCCATTGATAATTAATGTGTCAGGTAAACTGTCTGCAAGTTCAAAGCACTTTTCTTTGTCCTTTTCGATAAGCTTGATGCTGTAATCTTTGCTCAAGCATCTGGCTGTGTGTATTCCCACCCGGCTTCCACCCAGGATCATTATATTTTTTATTGGGACAACAACTTTTTTACTGAGCTTAAGAACCCTTTCGACTCCATCCTCCTGGGCTATGAAATAGGCATGGTCATTCACTTTAAATTTGTCTTCCCCATGGGGAATAATTGTTTCGTTGCCGCTAAGAATTGCAACCGTGGTGAAATTAAAATCAGGGTTCAGATAAGCTGATTCGGTGAGGGTTTTCCCCGCGAGTTCACTCTCCTCGTCAATCGATATTCCAACGAGGGTCAGCTTACCATTTTCAAACTCAAAGGAGTCTGTTAACGATGTCTGAGACAGGAGCCGTTTAATTTCTTTTGCTGCAAGCGTTTCAGGGGATATGATTTCATCGATGCCAATTCTTCTTAAATCGAGGATATCCTTTTTGAGGAGGAATTCCGGATTACTTATCCTGGCAACGGTTTTTTGGGCACCAAGTTTTTTACCGATAACGGCAGTTGCAATGTTCGTTTCTTCAGCTTCTGTTACGGCGATCAAAAGGTCAGACCTGCCGATTTTAGCCTCCATGAGCACAGCATATGATGTAGCACTTCCACGTATTGTCGCCACATCAAGGTGATTGGAAGCATACCTTAATTTTTCCTGATCGAGGTCGATTAAAACGATGTCGTGTTCTTCGAACGCCAGAAGCTTAGCGAGATGGAATCCTACATCCCCAGCGCCTGCTATGATTATACGCATCTATGCAGCGGAAATTGAGGACGCAAATATAGAGAAAAAGAACAGCGGTCGCACTAGTGTGAACAACTTAGATATATGGCTACTGAGGATGTTAAAGTACTAATCAAAATACCATCCAACTATTGCTTCATTCGGTCTTATATTTAAACATTATGAGATTTATAGTGCTTCTAATGTCGGTCGTAACTTTCGCAGAACTTTCGGCACAAGATCAGCAGGATGATACCTTCAAAGCAGCGTTGTTTCTGAAGGTGGACAATGATGCTTTTTTGGCACAAACAGTAGATCGCTATTATAGTAGTGGGATATTTTTCCAATTCAGAAAATTGGCTCCGGAAGGCTCTTTCCCGTCCCGTATGATGAAGAATAAGGCGAAGGCCATTCAATCTTTTCAATTCGCACATGTTTTTTATACAGCACAGGATCTCAGGTTGCGCACCATCGACCAACTCGACCGGCCATACGCAGGTTACATGTCGCTGGCGTATGGTGTTGATTACTATTTCAATAACAACAGTTTTATTAAACTTGAAATTGAGGGAGGCATACTGGGCCCGTCAGCTAAAATGGCGGAATTTCAAAAGTGGTATCACAAAATAATTGATGCCAGGGTTCCGAGAGGGTGGCGCTATCAAATTGAAGACGCACCCTTAATGCAGTTGAAATCGGCGTATTCCAAACTGATTTTAAATAATGGAAATTTTGAGCTTTACAATGAATCTTCAGTTCGATTGGGAACTGTCTTCGACAATAAGATGGGGAAAATTTCTTCCAATGAGTGAATCATCATTCAAATTGTCAAAACTTGGATCTGTGGATAGGAACAGTAATGAAAGGACCTCCTTCCGTGAATCCTACTTTTTCGCATCCGGGCAAATTGAATTTGTAGCTTACAATGCGACGGTGCAAGGTAATTTTATTGGTAGGCAAAGTATCCATACGGAACCTGTTCAACGCATTCGATACCTGGTGAAATACGGTTGGATGTTTGGTTTTCACAAGTGGGATCTGGCCATAAGCGGGAATAATATGCGTCGTGAAACGAGGCAATCGCAGGATCACTACTTTATCACTTTTGACATCGTTAGGAGGCTGTGAAAAGAGAAAAATTTTGAAAGAGACTATACGGCCATTTGTTTTCCATCCAACATAAAGTTGTGGTTATTAATATCTGAAAAAGGTATTTTTAGTTTTCACTCTTTTTGTTGGAACGAAACGCTATGATTTATGAATAACTGTAGAAATATTTATCTCGCGTTAACCTTTTCGATTATTTTTTCAGCTGCATATTGTGCGCCTGAGATTGTAAACATTCGAGCAAATGAAGATTCGATATTACAATATAATAAATTTCAACTTTCACTGGATCTGAGGGCATCATATACCAATCCGTTTGACCCGGCGGAGATCGAGATCAAAGCAAACTTCACCTCGCCCTCTGGTAAATTATGGGTCATGCCCGGGTTTTATAATTACGCCAACTGGCGTTCCTTATGGATGGTCAGATTTTCACCCGATGAGGTTGGGCAATGGGTCTATACCGTTTCGGTAAGAGATAATTCAGGGACCACAACTTCCGAGCAGGGGACATTCTTGTCGTTGAAATCAAATCTTAAAGGATCGATTAAAGTAGCGCCAAACAAGCGATACCTTCAATATGAAGATGGATCTGCATTTTATGGGGTGGGATTTTGGTACAATGACAGTTATCCGGGTTTTCGTAGAGGAAGTATTACAGGGGAAAATCTGGATGATCTTAAAAGCCTGGGTGTTAATTTCATTAGCACATACATCACGCCCCTTGAGACCATGGGCACAGGTGTAGGTCGTTACGACCAGGATATTGCCAATCGATTGGATATGGTTTTTGAAATGTGTGAAGAACGCAATTTAATGCTCAGCTTAAATCTTTGGTTTCACTCCTATTTGTCTGAAACAGTATGGGGAGGAGGTAATGTAAGGTGGCAGACCAATCCATATCAATTGGTTTGTGATGTCAAGGATTTCTACAGGGACGAAAAAGCGTGGTCATACCAGGAGAACCTTTATAGGTACTTCATTGCAAGATGGGGTTATAGCAGATCACTCGCGCTTTGGTTTGTAGTTGATGAAGTGAATGGAACAGATGGTTGGGTATCCGGGGATAGCCTACAGGCTGGTGTTTGGGGCAAAAAAGTTCATGATTATTTCAAGAAAAATGATCCTTACGGTCACTTAACCACGGGTACCAGAAGTGGGGGAATAAAGGAATTCTGGCATGAAGGCTACCAGACTTTTGATTTGGCATCCCGCGAGATTTATGAGGCACAAGGATTTCCAATTACCAAATCGGGCACGCTTGATTCGGCCGATATTCATCCATTAACCCACAGTTACAGAAACTATGCCGGGCAGGTACAAAAATTATGGGCAGGTTATAACAAGCCGGCAATTATTGGAGAAACCGGATGGGATCATACGTTTTATGAGCCAAGTATGCCCGGTTACCAGGCGCAATATCACAATGCACTATGGGTAAGCCTTGCTACTGGTACAGCGATGACACCTTTTTGGTGGGCATACTCCGGATTTATGAATGATAACATGGTAACACGGCAGCTTCTATCAATTAAAAACTTTACAAGTGAAATACCTTTTTCTAAACTAACAGGAGTTTCGTCAGGAGAAATAGTTTCCTCAAAAGGTGACGGATATTCAATTCAATCCGATCAACTGACCTTTGGCTGGGTAGTAAATGCTAACACCGATGTTGCGAACAGTTCTGTAAGTCTAAAAAACATTGAAAATGGTAAATATAAATTAAGGATTTACCATACCTGGAGAGGTGAGTTTGTTTATGAAGAAGAAATCGAGGCTAAAAGAAAAGCCCTGAACTTTACTGTTCCAGGGTTGAAAACAAGGGGTTCACACGGTAACTACATAGGACAGGACATTGCATTTATTCTGGAGCCGATTAATCCCTAAATAAATATAGAATCCATTGAAGACTCAATTTTTATCATTAGTGGTCATCAGAGGATGGGATGATACTTCATCTGGTTAACCTTACCGGTTTCAGCGGGAACACATTTTTTGATCCGTTACCTACTTATTCTTGAATTCAAAATCAGGGTAGGATTCAAGCCGAAATGGGTATTCTCAATGATCACTGGAAGAAGACATCCCCTTTAAGTGGAAAGATGGTTATCTTGATCTTACAATCGGCGAATTGGGTGACTATGATGGTATTGTGATTGAGAAATGACGCTTATATATAGAAATATGAAAATTCAGAATAACAGAACAGTTTTTAATGCTTGTATTCTATTGGTGTTTATCGTCGGTTGTGAACAAAAGGGCAACAACCCGATTGAAATATCAGGTGATATTCCAGGCATTAACAATCCTATTCAGTCGCTGCAATCAGCTTTACAAAAGCAGGAACTACCATCTGATTATTCGATAAAAATTAAGTTGGCCGATAATTCCGAAATCAAATCCGAAGGCTTCAAAATCACCAAGAACGGGAATGATATTACCATTGAATCATCTGGGGCCTCGGGGCTTCGCTATGGTGTAATGGACTTAACTGAACAGCTACTGATTAAAGGAAATCTGGAGGGAATTAATCCCGGTTTATCCAATCCTACGTTTGATGTCAGGGCAATTAAGTTCAACCTGCCTTGGGATGCTTACCGCGAAAGTGAAAGCATGCAATTGCATTTAAGTACCTGTCGTGACCTCAAATTTTGGGAGGCCTTTTTGGATATGATGATGGCCAACCGATTCAATACATTGTCATTGTACAACATGCATCCTTTTCATTACATGGTCAAGTTGGATAAATTTCCCGAAGCCAACTCTTTTACAGATGCAGAAATGAAAGAATGGACTGCTTTTTGGAAAGGTCTCTTCAAAATGGCAAAAGATCGGGGTGTTGAGGTGTTTATTGTGAATTGGAACATTGTCATTCCTGAATCATTTGCAGAAAAGCATGGCCTGAAGGCTTTAAACGATACTTCTCAGATAATTAAGGATTATACCCGGGAGTCTGTGAGGGAAGTCATTAACACTTATGAAGACCTGGCTGGAATTGGTGTAACACTTGCCGACTGGATGAATCGAATGACCCCGGCAGCACGTGAGGACTGGATTGACGAAACTTTTGTCGAGGGAATTAATACAGCAAACCGAAAAGTAAAATTTCTTCACAGGGCAGTGTTGTCAGGATCTGCTGATGAAATGAAGAGGATTTTAGATAAAGCGGATTTGCCAAATCCTGTAGCAGTGGAAGTAAAATTCAATTGGTCACACGGACATTCAACGCCCAAGCTTGTTATTACCCACGCCAGTGAATCAGGACAGGTAAATACTGCTTTTTGGGAACCGGAGCCAAAGAATCATAAGATTCAATGGATGATCCGAAATGAGGATTTCTGGATTTTGAGATGGGGGCAACCTGATTTTATACGTGAGCATATTGCAGCAAATACCGCTGATTACGTCAACGGATATTACATCGGCTCGGAGGGTTACATTCCGGCATTTGAATATTTTACTAAACCGGAAATAGGAAAAACCTGGGAATATGCTTTCGAACGTCAATGGCTATTCTATTCTGTTTGGGGTCGGTTACTTTATAATTCAGAAACTCCTGATTTTATTTTCGAAGAGCAATTCAACCGGAAATACAATTTTTATAGGGGTATCGAAATGTTGGATGCTTATAAGTTGGCAAGCCGAATGCCTTTGCGCCTTGCTTCATTTTTTTCCGGCACCTGGGATTATACCTTGTATGCAGAAGGTTTTATGGCACCGGTTGTTCCCAACGGTTATGGCCTGGATGATAAACAGTCGCTCTTTATATCCATTGATGAGTTGATTGACCATAAGGTCCTTGATCCAAAGTACATCTCAATAAAGGATTTTGTGAGTTTGGACAATGACATTCCTGATGAAAAAGTCAGTCCGCTTCAATTAGCGGATGAATTGGATAACGATGCCAACCTGATCCAGGAGATCTTGCAAGGCTTTGAAGGTGACGGCAACCAATATGGTGTTGAGTATGTACAAGAGCTGGACGACATTGCTACCTGGATGTACATGAGTAAATATTTTGCAACAAAGATCAGGGCGGGAGTGGCACTTCAAAGTTACCGTCGTTTGGGAAAGTCCGAAGACAAAGCCAATGCAATTAAATTTCTTGAGGAATGCCTTGAGCATTGGCAAGAGGTTTCGAGAATTACTGAAGCCAATTATCTTGAAGTTCCTTATTTCAAAGGCAGTACTTTTGAGCACCGCGATAGGGACATGTTTTCGTGGAAAAAGTATCTTCCGGAGGTTCAGCGTGACATTGAAGTGGCAAGAAAATAATCAAATGATCGATGTCAACAGGCCTTAATTTATGGCTCCCAATGTCCCGAAGGCAATTCTTCATCTGCCTATTTTCTTATTTCCTGTGCTTCTATCAAAATGTGGCTTTTACTCAAAACAATTGGGCGGTTCGATTTGATAATATCGGGACATTCTCTTCTCCGCGTGTTACAGATCTGAATAACGACGGTGTCGGAGATGTTATTTTAGGTGCAGGGAGAGAAGAATTTTTAAGTTGCGATTCAGCCGTAATGGCACTTGATGGGATAACCGGGGAGATGCTTTGGAATGTATCTGCCATTGACCAGGTATATGGTTCGGCAACCCTCAAGGACATCAATAACGATGGTGTAAAGGATGTTTTTATTGGAGGTCGTTCGGCAGAATTGATCGCCATCAATGGTCGATCAGGAGAGGTATTTTGGAGGTTTGACAAGAAAACTAAAGGATTAAAATGGTATAACTTCTATAACCCGCAATTCATTCCGGATCAGGACAATGATGGCATTGAAGATATCCTGATATCAAATGGGGGAAACGTTATGGCAGAGCCCTACGATACCACCCTTCGATATCCCGGCTATTTAGTCGTAGTTGGCTCAAAGGATGGGAAGTTATTATCAAAAGCCATGATGCCGGACCATAAAGAAATTTATATGTCTGTAGCTGCCCTGCCAAATGAGAACTTGAATGAATACAAAGTGGTTTTTGGTACCGGTGGAGAAACCATCGGCGGCAATTTATTTGTAACCACACTGGCAGATATATTGAATGGAGATATCAGCAACGCCAGAAAGCTTGATTCAACTTCAGACAGGGGGTATATCGGACCGCCGGCATGGATCGATATTACCCGGGATGGATATCCTGATATTATTGCCAATGGCGTAAAAGGTAAACTCCTTGCTTTTGATGGGAAGACATATGATCGGTTGTGGTCGGTAAATGTGGCGAATACGGAAGCCTATAGCTCCATTGCCCCAGGTTATTTTGCCGGAGGAGATGCAATACCCGATATTCTCGTGTCATACGCGTCCGGTCAGTGGCCTAAGCTTGAGTGGAGCAAGCAAATTATGGTAAATGGAGCCAATGGAAAAATTGAATTCATCGATTCCCTGGGGAACTATCAAACCAGTACCCCTGTCATTTTGGATATGAACAATGATGGCTGGGATGAAGCTATTTTGAGTGTAAACGCCCATGTTTACGATGAATACAATAACCGAACGCTTCAAAATATCCTTGTCTATCTTGATTTTAGAAACAATGACATGCAACAAATTGGAGGCATGCTTGATGGGAATAATATTTCCTCTACTCCATGGATTGGTGATATGGACGATAATGGTTTATTGGATATTGTTTATTGTCACGCCACAAGTCTTAAAAAGGCTTACACCTTCGATGGCATGCAGGTTAATCGCATGGACACTTCCAATCCGATTTATAAGAAGATTGTGTGGGGGTCTTATATGGGATCATATTATGATGGGATTTTCAAAGAGCAATAGAAATTACCCTCTTTTTGAGAATTACCATAGCAAATCAGATTCTTCAATAACTTAGCAAATATTCTGTGAAACCAAATTTATGAAAGTGTGTAGATGTAGCAAGTTTAGCGTACCATCCATTGTTACCATCATAATGGTATTCTTCCAGATGAATGCATGTTCTTCCAAGAAGAGTAAGGTTGCCTGGGATCAAAGCTTTTCAATTATAGGATCACAATCCTCACCACGAGCTGCGGATTTGAATGGTGATGGTATCCTTGATATTGTTATGGGGGCGGGTAAAAACGAATACGTTTATAGTGAAAGAGGTGTACTGGCACTCAATGGTCGTGATGGTGAAATAATATGGCAGCAGGATGCGCAGGATCAGGTCTTTGGATCAGCAACATTTTTGGATATCACTGGCGACGAAATTCCGGATGTGTTCATCGGTGGCCGATCTCCCAATTACAGGGCGCTTGACGGTAGAAACGGGAATGTTCTTTGGGCTTATGATACCTCACTTTATGCGGATGATCCCATCTTGAAATATGCCAGGTGCAATTTCTATAATAGCCAGGTGATTCCGGATCAGGATGGTGATGGTATCGAAGACATATTAATAGTAAATGGAGGAAATCCAATAATTGCACCCTATGTCCAGGAAGGGAGAGTGCCTGGAGTATTGATGATTTTCAGCGCCGTTAATGGGAAAATTTTAGCAGCAGACACCATGCCCGATGGCCGCGAATCATATATGTCACCAATCGTTTTTCGGCAGCCAGAGGCAGATGATCTGACCGTCATTTTCGGTTCTGGCGGCGAAACACTGGATGGAAACTTGTACATGACAACTCTTACTGATTTAAGGAATCAGAATTTGGTTAATGCAAAGATCTTAGCATCAGATACTACCGGGCATGGGTTTATAGCGCCACCGGTAGCAGCAGATATAAATAAGGATGGGTACTATGATATCGTGGCCATTTCTCATGGCAGCACCATTTTTGCAATTAATGGGAAGGATCAGTCGATAATCTGGAAACAGAATATAGAAGGGACTGAGACAAGCAACAGTTTTGGTGTTGGATACTTTACCGGAGATGATGACGTTCCTGACTTTTTCACATTCGTTCATGAAGGAGTTTGGCCTGATAACTATGGGACAAATGAGATTGTTTTGGATGGAAAGGATGGGCACATTGCGTATCGTGATTCCATTGGTTGTACAGCATTTAGTTCCGCAGTGGTCTATGATTTAAACCATGATGGCAATGATGAGGTAATTATTAGTGTAAATGATTTCGATTGCAGTTTAGGCTTCCTGGGCCAGACAGATGGCGATCAAATAGCAAACAGGATTATCGCTATTGAATTTAAAAAAGGAACTCAGGTAAGTATTGACAGGCAGGAACGGTTTAAAAATATCTTCTCAACTCCCTGGATTGGCGACATTGATGGTGATGATTACCTCGATATTGTATTCTGTCAGTATTTCAGTGTTACCCCTGATCCACTTGTGTTTTTAGGTATGAAGGTGAAAAGGATCTCATCTAATGTGGCAATGGATGAAGATCCCGTTTGGGGGGCATATATGGGTTCGGATGGGAGTAGCGTTTTTCCTAAATGAAAGAATTAGATTTGGGGATACCTCAGTAGTCCTCCATTCCACAAGCCATGTGCGAGGAGACGCTGAGGGGTGAAAGGAAACATCCTTGGGGATACCTCAGAGTTCTCCACCCCACAAGCCATGTATGAGGAGACGCTGAGGGGTGATGAGACCACCGTCATTCAACCCTATCAGAGTCTCCTGTGGTGGGGATTGTTAGGAAAGCCGGGGCTGCTCCCGAAGCTTCGGGAGCAGGAATCTCTAAGAAAAACTAACAACCCTATCAGAGTCTCCTGTGGTGGGGATTGTTAGGAGAGCCAGGGACTCTGATGTATAATGTTTTACATCCTTGGGGATACCTCAGAGTCCTCCACCCCACAGGCCATGTATGAGGAGACTCTGAGGGGTAAAAAAAACTAACAACCCTATCAGAGTCTCCTGTGGTGGGGATTGTTAGGAGAGCCAGGGACTCTGATGTATAATATTTTACATCCTTGGGGATACCTCAGAGTCCTCCATTCCACAAGCCATGTGCGAGGAGACTCTGAGGGGTAAAAAATTCTCCTCTTTTGCTTGTCATTACCCGGCTTGTCCGGGTAATCCATGGCTATATCTAACATGGATTGTCCTCCCGAAGAACTCGGGATAAATCCTGCCTCGCCGGGGGCGGGCAATGACAAAAAGGGGGTAAAGGGAGTGAAGAATCGAGAAATGACAACTAGAGGGTAGAGGACAGGTGGGTGAATAGGATCAGAATTCCCCGGTTCCGCCAGCCTGTCAGGCCAGCAACACTCATCTCCATACAAAGAAAAAGCCCCCCGAAAAATCGGGAGGCTTTCTATTATATGATTAAGTATTTAATCAACTATTAACTACCACCATCCCACCATACTCTGGTGGTTTCGTCCTGGTGAGGCTGTGTAGCGCCCGCCGTAACGTTAACACCGTTGGTAGCCACTTCATGTGTAGGAATCCTCAATTTGCGAGGAATCACACCGGGAGTTAAACTACTAGGATGAGCAGTAGGCACCAATACAGGGAAACCAGTCCTTCTCCAGTCTGCCCATGCATCGAACCAGTTCATGAACTTGCTGGCCCACATTTGCTGACCGATCTGTTCTAATCTCGACTGGCCTCCGCCTACTCCGCCGCCACCATATGGATAGGCAGCAAGGTAATCGTCAACTTGAGCATCAGTACGAGCAAGTGAAGGATCAAAAACATCATACATTGTCATCGCTAATCGCACTCCAGCTTCATATTCTGCCTGAGCATTTCCAGTTGCAAGACCTCTTTCATAGGCCTCCGCTAATAAGAAATGAGTTTCAGCAGCATTCATGATCTGGTATGGATCATCATCCTGAAGCAACAGGAAGTTGAGACGCGAAAACAGGTTAACAGTTAAGTCAGGAAAGTCGGAGTTATCAGAACCGTTAGGTAAACCTTCCTGCTCCAATGGATTGACATTTTTAGGAGTCCAGGCAGCAGCTGTCCAATCTGCTATACCTCCGCTGAAAATCATCAACCTTGGATCATCATCAGCAGTTGTATTTGGATCAGTTCCTTTCAAAAAGTCAATCATAGTCTTTGACAAGAAAGATTCGTTGCCACCATCACCGGGATAATACGCCCTGGAGATACCATTCTGATTGGTCCATTCACTTGGACCAATAGCCATCTGAATGAAGATATTGTCAGCGTTGGTCATCATTCCGCCACTTGCTGCAGCTGATACTGCTCCGGCAACCTCACTGGCATCAACGTTTGACTGACGCATGGCAAGTCTCAACCTCAGGGAAGCAGCAAATTTCTTCCACTTCGCGATATCACCATCGAAATAGATGTCAGCAAATGCAAATCCCTCATCAGGATTAGAAGCGCTTATTGCAGCACCAGCTTCCGTTAACTCCTTGATCAGGTCAGCATAAATAGATTGCTGGCTTTGAAAGGCAGGCAAGAACACACCGGTTTTACCCTGTAAGCCTTCTGAGTATGGAATATTACCATAGTAGTCAGTAAGCCTGTGGAAAGTAAAAGCCTGGAGAATCCTAGCTGCCTGCCTCAGATTCAAATTTTCACCTGCCGCATAGCCACCTTCACCTGTCTGCTCGAGAATATTCGATGTCTGCTTAAGCACAGCACCATAACCGAATTCCCATGGAGCATCATGTGTCTCAAAGTTGTAAGTATAGATATCACCACCGCGGGTAATACTACCGATACTCGCCATTTGCTGAAGCAATGTAGAACAATACCCCATGTTCGTTCTCCAATCGATGTACCTGTTATCGTTTGGTCCACCTGATGCAGTCGTTAATAGAGCATGTGTGAAAAGGAAATTGAGATCTATCTCATTAACCGACTGTGGATCAATATTCAAATCCTGAAGCTCGGTTGTGTCACACGCACTCATGCCGTACACCACTAGCAGGCTCAGAATAAATTTATTTATCATTTTCATAATTCTTATTCTTTATATGTTAGTAAACAATCCTTAAGTTGAAACCATAACTACGGCTTGTTGGTACTGCAAAATACTCAAGACCCTGCGCACCTGAATTCGCAGAATACTGTGATTCAGGATCTACGTTAGGAATGTCTGACCACAAAATAGCCAGGTTTCGACCAACTGCAGATAAAGTAATGCTCGTAAAAGGAGTCTTTTCAATGATAGAACGAGGCAGCGTATAGCCAAGTGTAATTTGTCTCAATTTACCGAAGCCAGAGCTATACATATAGTTTTCACCTGCACGACCGCCTAAAGAAGTCCAATAGTTTTTGGCCTGGTTAGGATCAAGTGTCAAATTGAGCGGCTCAAATACGCCGGGTGAAGTTTCTGTAACACCTTCAACTGTCAAAGCTTCCTCTCCAGGACGTCCCTGAAGTGTTTGCTTGTGATAACCAAATCCTGCCAAACGCATGTTGCTGCCAGAGTGTACATCTCCACCAATCTTAAAGTCGATCAGGAAACTCAGGTTAAGCCCTTTATAGCTAACAGAGTTGTTCAGACCACCGGTCCAATCAGCAAGACCATTACCTAAAATTTCATAACCATTTGATGCTATGGCTCTACCATTTGCATCAAAAACAAGGTTACCACTTGGATCTGTTTTTTGCCTGAATCCGGTGATCATACCGAAAGGTTGACCAACGATGTGCTTGATACGAGTTGTTCTTGTCCTTGATTCTTCGAAAACAAGCTCATCAAGTCCTTCAATGATTCTTATAACCTTGTTCTTATTCTTTGCAAGGTTGAGGGAAACATCCCATGTTAAATCACCTGACTGAATTGGTGTACCGGTTAACAAAAGTTCAACACCTTTGTTTTCCAGCTTGCCAACGTTAACAGTTGTTTTAGAAAAAGCTGAACTGAGTGCAACTGAGGCTCCCACGATGTCTTCAGTAGTTGTCTGGCTATAGTAAGCGAAATCAATCCCTGCCCTGTTGTTGAACAAACGAAGGTCAAATCCGAATTCAATTTCTGTAGACAAAGAAGGAATCAACTCAGGGTTCCTAAGTGTCTGGAACCTGCCACCACCACCACTGTAGGTTGCCATAGCGCGACCCCGGTGAGGATTATTGAGAGAATAAGTAGTATTAACCGAGTAAGGCCCAATACCTGCCAAACCTACCTGACCCCAGGAAGCCCTTAACTTACCAAAGCTGATTGCTGATGGCATCTCAAATGCATCAGAGAAAACAAAGCTCGCTCCAACTGACGGATAGAAAATGTCATTATCGGCATCGTTGTTCAATACTGAGAACCAGTCGTTCCTGCCAGTGGCAGTTAAGAATATGATACCATTGTATCCAACTTCAGCTGAAGCAAATATTGAGTTAATACCCTCTTCCCTGAAACCATATGAATAGTTTCTCTGTGCGGCATTATTGATGGCGGCAAAGAAGGGAACGTTAAATCCGTTACCATTGGCCTGAACACTCTCGCTATCCCGACGCATTCTGTTTCCACCAACAAAGGTGTTAACACTTACTTTGTCAAACGTCTTATCAAATCCGAGCATCCACTCCATGTTTATTTCCTTTGCCTGGCGTTGTCCTTCCTGCATTGATCCACCCCGCTGGTAACCGGTACCCTGAGGGGTCAAACCTGTTTCGTTCCTTGTGTACCAATCCAAACCAACACGGCCTTGAATATACAGGAAATCCAGGATGTCATACCTCAAGGTTGTTGAAGTTAATACCCTGTCCCTGACGTCAGAGTTTTTCAACTGGTAAGCCACCCAATAAGGGTTTTGACCCCAGTTGTTGTTTTGCTGCTGGAATTCTTCACCGGCAACCTTGCCGTATATCGCAAGACTTGCAGGATCAGATCCGGGCAGGCCGGAAGCCTCGGTAGGAACAGCGCCTAACTTGTCAGGGTCACCTTTATAATTTCGAACATCTAGATTGGCGGGTGTTCTCCACACTGACAGGAAAGCATTCGCAGGAGAGTCTGATACCCTTGGCCTGTTCTTCACATCTTCATGTGAATACATGATCTTCGAATTGAGCGTAATCTTGTCTCCAAACTTCGAATTAGTTGAGAGCGTCAGGTTAGTTCTGTCAAAACCTGAATTTGGCATAATGCCATCGCTGCGAAGATCGGCAACCGAAAACCTTATTTGTTGCGTGGCACTACCACCGGTTACAGATACGCTATTGGTAATGGCAGCAGCGGTTTTATAAAACCTGCTCCAGTTATCTCCGGCATCGGTATACGGCCGTGTTACGCCATCAAAATTAATTGATGATCCACCTAGGGGTTCACCCCAGCCTTGAGCTCCCCAATTGTAAGCTTCTTGCTGTGTACGAGGTCTTTGTGGTAACCCAGGTAAAGGATCACCATTAGCATCTTTACCCGGGCTCTGATATGCGCCATCACCGAACTTTTTCTGTTTATCACTGAGATCAATTACTTTCTCGAAAGTAACGTTGGAGTTGAATTCAATTCCAAGACCCTTTTTATTACCACCTTTTTTTGTTACGATGTTAATTACACCGAAACCACCCCTTGAACCATAAAGCGCGGCAGCAGCAGCACCTTTCAATACAGTGATTGATTCGATGTCGTTAGGGTTGATACTGGTCAGACCATCACCTTCGTCAGCACCACCCCAAAGGCCAGCCTGGCCATAGTTGGTGTTGTCAAGAGGAATACCATCTATTACATAGAGTGGTTGATTTGATCCGCCAAGGGTTTTGTTACCCCTGATAACGATACGTGTCGAACCAGCAGGTCCGGTGGCCATGTTGCTCACGTTAACACCGGCAACCCTACCCGAAAGCTGGTTTCCAATGTTGTTTTCGCGGGCCTGGGTCAGTTCTTCACCACCCACCTGGCCAATTGCACCAGATAATGCCCTTACATTTCTCTCAACACCAAGAGCCGTAACAACAACTTCTTGAAGTTGTGTAACGTCAGGGGTCAACGCCATGTCGACTACTGAACGATTACCCACTGCTACAGTTTCTGTGTTGTAGCCGATGTACGAGAACGTAAGTGTTGCATTGTCACCACTCACGTTAATGCGGTAGTTACCATCGAAATCGGTAACTGTACCCGTAGATGTGCCCTCAATGAGGACATTCACTCCGGGAAGCGATTCTCCGTTTTCTGCTACCTTACCTGTCACACTTCTTTCTTGTGCGAAAGAGGATAAGCTAAGGCTTAAGCATAAAACTAAAGAAGTCAAGAATTGAAAGTAATTCTTCTTCATGCTCATAAAATTTAGTTTAGTTAAACATTTATTAAAAATAGATTATAAATATTAAAAATAGATTATAAAATTCAACCTGTAATTATACAAAAAAAGCAAATATCCAACAATGTTATATTCATCATCACAACACAACTATCCGAAAGTCTAATTTCAAAAAACGGATAAAATAGCGGAAAAAGTTC
>JAQCLE010000080.1 GCA_027592755.1 Bacteroidota bacterium
GAGTTAATAAAGCATTTTACACGGTTTATTTGTTCAAAATATTTATTTATTAAGTGCCTATTTCAAAAAAAAATAATACCGATAGAACTGAAATTGTAAAAGCCCAGGGGAGCAGGTTGTGGGTTAATGTCCAGAAAAATGGAATCCCCATAAGAAACCCTAGAAACAGCGGGGGGTCTCCGATTGGTGTTAGCGCTCCCCCAATGTTACTAACCATAAAAATGAAAAATATGATATGGTATGATTTGATCCTATTTCTGTTAAGCCGTATAAAAGGCCTAATAAGCAACATCGAAGCACCTGTTGTGCCAATCACGTTAGCAATTATTGCTCCAATGATCAGTATAATAACATTTGTGAGAGATCGTGCCTCCTTGTCAACATCAATCATAATTCCTCCCGATGCAATAAATAATGCCGCTAGAAGGGAAATAAACTGTACATATTCGGCCAACGCATGAACAGGACTATGTGTATTGTGCAGGCCATAGAGGTAGTAAATTACCACTATGATTGCCAGCAGAACTGCTATAACCGGATAACTCTTATGCCAGAAGTGCTCATAAAAAAGAGGCCCAGTGGCAATCAGTAATAAAAGAAAAACAAATGGGAAGACGCTCCAAGAAGCAGCTATGTGATGTTCAGGCGCCGATTCTGACTCATCAGCATATACTAATGCAGAACTTTCGGAACCTGCAACATTAGGTGATGCATATGCCTTTGCCGAGCAGAGAACTATAAATAATCCAACAATAAGGGCAACGCCAACACTTCTAACCATACACTATTATAAAAAATTCAATCAGTTTTAATCAAAAAAATTACCTATCTGATAGGCAATGACCCGAACTTACGAAGATATAATCACTCTCATCAAAACCAAATTATAGACATTAAAGAACATTTCCTGCATTATCGTGAAAGGGTCATTTGATTGACAATCCAATCATTATTGTCAACACTAAATAGTTGCACAATATATATTTGATTATCATCAGAAATTAAAACCTGTAATTAAATGAAAGCCATTTGGAATGACGAGATCATAGCAGAAAGTGATAAAACAATTGTGGTAGAAAACAATCACTATTTCCCTCCAGCAGCTATAAAAAAAGAATTTTTTACAAATAGTGAAATTCAGACTGTTTGCCCCTGGAAGGGGACTGCTCACTACTACACTATTAAAATTGGAGATGAGGCAAATAAAGATGCCGCCTGGTATTACCCATCACCAAGCGAACTGGCAAAAAATATTAAAGGATATATAGCCTTTTGGAGAGGCGTAAAAATCACGGAATAAAAAAGGTTCCGGTTGGGAAGGCTTTTTTGTTTTGTGCTAAAATTTTAGTTTTCACCTTGTTTCTTTTTATTCTCTATAATGTGAGAATACAATAAACCAGCTCCACCAAAAATGAGGATCATCGAAAAATAGGCAGCCGGTGGTTCATTAACAATTCCGGCACTATCTAGCACTGATCCGATCAGTAAGCCAATACCTAACCCAATCATCAACAGAGAAAACCTAAGTGGTCCAAACGACCGTTGGGATTCAAAGCTGAATATTTTGGCATCCGCTCCTTTTTCAATTAAAGCCATTCTTTCGTCGTTGGTATACTTGCGAAAAAATATTAATAACACTCCAATAGTTGCTATCGCAATTATGGGGATGGTCACAGCGATTACTCCTTCCATTTTGTTTTTATTTTAAGTTATTCGCTATCTATGACGCTCTGATAAAACGGGAGGTTACCACTCCCTGAAAAATATTTTCTATAAATTATTTACCTATCTATATTCAATGGAATAGCTGTAACTTTAATAATAGAGTGAGCGTCAAAGAAATAGTGAATAAATTGATGACGGATGAAACACTTGTTCACCAGTTAAAAAAAGGTGATATAGGAGCGTTTCAATTACTTGTTGATCGTCATAAAAACTATGCATTCACGATAGCTAATAGAATAGTGAATTCCACTGAGGAGGCAGAGGAAATTGTTCAGGATGCTTTTTTTAAAGTGTATCGATCAGCAGAGAATTTTAAAGGTGATTCAAAATTCACAACATGGTTTTATCGGGTCGTTTTTAACACTGCTGTGTCAAGTAAGAGAAAACATAGAATAACTACCTCTACAATAGATGATGCTCCAATTGGAGCTGGTGGGTTTGAGGAACAGGATCAATTGGGTGGAAGTGATCGCCAACAATTTATTCACCAGGCACTAAACCAGTTGAGCGATGAAGACAGACTGGTGTTAACTTTGTTCTATTTTAAAGAGTTAACTTTAGAGGAAATGGCAGTGATAACAAGTCAAGACAAGAGTAACCTTAAAGTCCGTCTCTTTAGAGCAAGAAAGAAGCTGGCAACCCAGTTAACTTATTTGTTAAATGATGAAGCAGTGAGTTTATAATGAAAGAGATAACCGAAGAACAGATTTTTGATCTTATTGATGGGAAACTTTCAGACGAAGAGAAGTCGGTAATATTAACTGAGTTACCCCATTATCCAGAGGCAAAAAAGTTGTACAGGTCATTGTTAATGACTGAAGGGTATATTACGGCTCATGCAATAGAAAAGCCTTCTTCCGATTTTGATGACAGACTAATGGCAGAAGTTAAGTCCATCATGCTCCGGAAAAAAAGAAATAGCGTTCTTTATCGTGCGCTTACGATTTTCGGTTTAATTACAACCTCATCATTGGTGGGTTCCATATTTTTGGCCACTGAAAGTGGAGCAACCGCACAACCTTCGCTTTACCTCCAGAGGATTCTTTCAATATCGGGGCAGTTAAGCGGATCCTGGTCACTCGTTTCAGGGGAAACTTTTCAAATGCTCGTTTTATTGATTGTAGCATTCACCTTTTTTGTGATCGCTGATCGATTATTATTGAAGCACTTCCATCTACGGCATCATTGAAATAGGAAAGGCTGGTGAAGATCACGTATCATTCTCATAACTGTTTTGAGTTTGAGGCCAACAACAAAAAGGTCCTTACTGATCCGTTTATTTTGGACAATCCTCTTGCATTTGCCAATCCCAATACCTTAACCCCGGATTATATTATTCTTACCCATGGGCATTTTGATCATGTCTCTGATGTCGAAGCAATTGCAAAGCGTACAGGATGTATGGTGATTGGTTCTGTTGAGGTTGTAAGATGGTTCAACTATAAGGGTGTAAAAAACGTCCATGGAATGAATTTTGGAGGCAAATTGCAAGTTGATGGATTTTCATTCAAATACCTCCATGCCCATCATAGTAGCAGCATGCCCGATGGCAGCTATGGTGGATCGGCAGGAAGTTTCATAATTGATGACGGATTAAAAAAAGTATTTATGGCAGGTGATACCTCCTTACATGGCGATCTCAAAGTTTTCGCCGATGTCTACCAGCCGGACGTATCAATATTACCGATTGGAGGAAATTTCACTATGGATATAGAGGATGCCGTATACGCGGCCGGATACCTAAAGACCTCAATGGTAATTGGATGTCATTATGATACGATGCCACAAATTATAATTGACCATAAAAAAGCTGTCGAGCAATTTGAGGAAAGAGGGTTCCGGCTGGAACTTATTCCTATTGGTGACTCCATTACAATATAAAAATTATAAATCCTGTTCTCAGTGAATCGGACACTGGCTCAATGCAAGCCTGATCTTATCTGTGTTTTTTGCTAACTTGGCGGTTTTGGCGCTAAATAGAGGATTTTTTGAGGCTTTCAAATAAGGGCGTTACAAGGCTCAGCTTGTTGTTTGCTTTTATATTTTGGTTGCTACTGCTTGTAGTTGACCTCCTCACCCTGTTTGGACAAACTCACAATCTCAATTTTGGCATCCCATCTCTTTTGCCCAAAGGGATGTTCATTCTATTCATTATTAACCTATTAATCCATTTTCGATACACTATAACAAAAGCCGAAAGTGTCAATTTTCTTGATCTGCTTTGGAAAGTATTTGTAACCGGGCTTTTTACGACAGTCCTTTCCCTAATGATCCGGTTTGTCTTTTCAATTATAGGCACATCAGCTCTGGCTAAAAATGAATTGATTGTAAACTTCTTTTATCATTTAAATATTGGGTTGATAATGATATTTCTGATTTCAACCTTCATTGCCTGGAAAAGACTTATCCTTTATCAAAAATCAAAACTGCTTCTCCGTTCATGGAAATTTTTCGAATATGCCCTAGTCGGTGGTATGTTTTTTAATCTGCTGGGCTACAGCTTGTTCGAAATCCCGTTTAATATAGTTTTTGGTATTTTAATTCTTCTTGGGATTGTACATGCTTTCAATCTCAAATGGGTGGCCTACCTAAACTTTAGACAAAAGTGGAAAAGCATACTTTTCCTTTCGTTGGTTCTGATTTATTTGAGCTATTTCTTTATCAATCTGGTTCGTTATTCAGATGAAAATCCGCTTGTCTTTGATCTTATCAATGACATTTATGTGTTATCGATTCTCGCATTCATCTTCCTTTATTCTGTATTCGCAGTATTGGTAATATTTTTTAACCTTCCAACGTCGTCGGTTTTTGAGAAAAAATTCGCGGAAGTTGTAAGCTTTCAACGGCTTAGTCAATCGATCCCATCAGGACAAAATGAAGACCAGGTATATGAGATCCTCCTCGATAGTTCGATCAGTGCCGTTTTTGCCGATTCGGCTTGGATTGAAATAATGGATAACAATCGACATATCACTAAAACCCTGACTCGAAATTTAGATCATAACAAGATCGAATCAATTAAGTCTGCCATTCAATCAGAGGAGATAAAAAAGATTTTGATATCGGATTTTGAACCTTTAAGGGTCCCTGCAAAAACAACGGGCGTTCTAAACGGGTCATCTAGTTATAGATCGATTCTAACTTATCCTGTGGTGGTTACTTCGCAGCACATGGCCACCTTGGTATTGCTTAAAGAAGTATCCGACGGTTTCGATCGTGAAATGGCAGGTATCATTGAAACATTTGTAAATCAAGCCAATATCTCAATAGAAAATTTCAGGCTTCTGAATGCAGCTCTAAAAACAGAGCGCTACAAAGAAGAATTGAAAATTGCAACAAGAGTTCAGAAAAGCCTCCTTCCTGAAAAGTTAAACACCAATGAAGAAGTTGAAATTTCAGCTTTTTCTAAAGCTGCTGACGAAGTGGGGGGTGATTATTATGACATCTATTGTAATGACAAAAATCGTTTAACCCTTGTCATCGGAGATGTATCGGGTAAAGGGACATCGGCAGCCTTTCATATGTCTCAGATGAAGGGTATTTTCCATAGTTTGGTACAGCAAGACCTATCACCCAAAGAATTCATGGTATTGGCAAATAGTGCATTGAGCCGCTGCCTTGAAAGATCTTCTTTCATTACACTATCTGTTTATTCAATAAACTTCGAAACCAAAACGGTTGAATTTACAAGGGCTGGGCACTGTCCTACTTTATTTTATAGTCGAAAAAATAAGACAGCGAAGTTCTTCGAAACTAAAGGAATGGGGCTTGGTATTTTGAGAAACTCTGAATTCAAGAATTACGTTGAATTGAACGGTTTTCAATATGACTCTGGTGACATTGTCGTATTATACACTGATGGAATCACAGAAGCTACCAACGCTAACAATGAGGAGTATGGATATTCAAGATTAAAAGAATCTCTTGAAAAACATGCCCATGAACCGCCGGAACTGATACAAAAAGGCTTGATAAATGATTTATATTCATTTTCCGATGAAAGAACTTTGAGTGATGATTACTCAATATTAATTGTGAAATTCAAATGAAGAAATGGTAGAAATTGAAGTGAATAGTGACCAGGGAGTTTATGAATTGATCATAAATGGTGAAATCGATGCTAGTTCATCAATTCATCTAGACAATGCGATGAGCATCGCAGTTGAACAACACAAAAAACAAATAATGGTTGATTGCCGTAGTCTCAGATATATATCCTCGGCAGGATTGGGTGTTTTCATATCCTATCTTGAGGATTTTAAAAATAACAAAACCCAATTCGTGATTTTTGGCTTAAATGATAAAGTTAAACATGTGTTTGAATTGATCGGCCTTGACAGCCTATTCATAGTTGTCCCAACGAAAGATGATGCAATCTCATATTTAAATGATTCACAGGCTTAAAGCATTCTGCGCGAAAAAACATCTGCGGGAAATCAGGGCCTTCGTTGAGAAGGTCTTAAGATCTCATGGAATGGATGATATAGAGGCTTATCCAATAATTTTGGCCGTCGATGAGGTTTGTGCTAATCTCATCATACATTCTAACTACTGTAATGAAAGAGAGAGTTTTGAAGTAAGTATATATTACCATGAAAACTCCGAGATTATCTTCGAAATAGTAGATGAAGGCCTGGCCTTTACCATCAACCAGTATGCTGAACCCGATCTCAACGAAATTATCAAAAGCCGAAAAAAGGGGGGATTAGGGCTCATGCTAGTTCAGCGGATAATGGATAGCATAGAGTTTAGTAAAAAGAGCAATAAGAACATCTGCACAATGTGCAAAAAAATCAATTGACAGGGGAGAAGAGCTTTCGTCCTATAATTCAGCGTTTTATTCTAATTTTGACGGCCTAAATTTTGGTACACTTTCCCATGAGTAGAATCGGGCTAATTATTTTGATCATCTTCCAATCGTGTGACTTGATACCACTCAATGGCGTAAAGGAATCTACAGATACAGCCATACCAGTTGCTCGTGTCAGGGACACATTTTTATATAAAGATGATCTCAATGGAATGGTTCCAGACGACGTTTCTTCTGAGGATAGCATTCAAATAACAAATCAGTATATTGATGATTGGATAAAAAAGCAATTGATGATTGATAGAGCCTCCGCAAGTATGGAACTGAATGAAGCAGATCTAGAAAGAAGGATTTTAGACTATCGCTATGCCTTGATCGTTCATGAGTATGAAAAATTATTAATCAATCAAGATTTGAACAGGGAAGTTACAGATGAGGAAATCTCTCAGTATTATGAAGAAAAACGAGACAACTTTATTTTAAGACAGAATATTATCAAAGGACTTTTTGCTAAGCTCCCAAAAGAAGTTCCGCGAATTACAAACATCAGAAACCAGTTTCGCTCTTACCCCAATTCAGACATTGAAGAAATGCGATCGTATTGTTACCAGTTTGCCAGTTTGACTCATTTAGAGGATTCTCTTTGGGTTAACTTCAATGAAGTAATTAAGAATACACCGCTCGCTTCGGTTCCCAACAAGGTGCAATTTTTAAGGAATAATAACTTCATCGAAACTTCGGATGATGAATTTGTTTATTTGTTGAGAATATTGGACTTTAAAATATCTGAACAAAATTCTCCATTGGAGTACGTGAGAGATGATATCGTAAACATCATCATCAACAAAAGAAAAATTGACTTGACCAGACAACTTGAAGATCAAACCATACAAGCGGCATTGAAAAGAAAAGATTTTGAAAAATATGAGATTAACTAAAACCATTGCAATAATCATATTATCAGTTTTCTGCTTCGCATCATCTGCACAGGTAGTAGACAAAATAATTGCCAAAGTTGACAACTATATACTATTGAAATCAGATCTGGAAAAGGCCTATCTGGAGATTATTTCGGGCGGGCAACAACCAGACCAATGCAGGCTTATTGAGAGTCTATTGATAAGTAAAATGCTGGCCGCAAAGGCGGAGATTGATTCGGTAGTGGTTTCACAAGATGAAGTCGATAGTAACCTAGACCGAAGGCTGCAATATTTTGTCAACCAGGTAGGTTCAGAAGAAGCGATAGAGCTATATTATGGTAAGACACTAGAGCAATTTAAAATAGAGTTGGAGGAAAACATTAAAGAACAACTCACCTCACAAAAAATGGAAGGTGAGATTACCGATAATATTTCCGTTTCACCTGCTGAGGTGAGAAAATTTTTTAAAGACATTCCAACCGATAGTTTACCCTATTTTTCAACCGAAGTTAAAGTCGGGCAAATAGTTAAAACCCCAGAGGTAAGTAAATCTCAAAAAGATCAAACAATACAAAAACTCAATGGTTTACGCCAACAAATTATAGCCGGGGAAGATTTTAACGTACTGGCAAAGAAGTTCTCTATGGATCCGAGTGTCGTTCAAAATGGTGGTGAGCTTGGTTTCCAGAGACGAGGTATTCTGGCTCCTGAATTTGAAGCAATGGCATTTAATCTGGAACAAGGTGATATATCCCCACCATTTGAAACCGATTTCGGCATTCATATTCTTCAACTGATAGAACGAAGAGGAAATTCTTTTAATTCCAGGCATATTCTTATGATTCCTCAGCCTTTGGAAAGCGATATTGAACGTGCAATCGGTTTTCTTGACAGCCTTAGAAATTTAATAATCCTTGATAGTATTGGATTTGCAAAAGCAGCAAAAGAGCATTCTGATGATCAGGCAACATCGTCCAATGGAGGATTCTATCAAGATGCCAATGGCTCAAGTCGAGTGCCTGTCGATCAGTTGGATCCGGTCATTTTCTTTACCGTTGATACAATGAAATTGGGTTCCATTACAAAACCCCTGAGATATCGAATGGATGATGGTTCTGAGGCGGCAAGAATATTCTTTTACGAGCAGAAGCTGGCACCGCATCAGGCCAATTTAAAAGATGATTACCAAAAAATTTACGGTGCAGCTCTTAACCAAAAGAAAGCCACAGTTATGGAAAAGTGGTTCCTAAAAGCTCGCGATGATGTTTATGTGGAGATCGATCCGGAATTTGATCAATGTAACATTATGAATAGAATTAATTAGAATTCCGTAAAATCAATCAATTAAATTTAGAAGAAATCTTCTTTTATGGAAATATTTGAAACAGAGGTAAAGGCTGCTGATGCTTTGCATGAGGCATATTCTAAACTTAAAAAAGAGATTTCGAAAGTAATAATCGGACAGGAAGAAGTAGTAAGGTTGGTTCTGACTTCGGTGTTTTGTCAGGGTCATTCATTGTTAGTGGGTGTTCCGGGGCTGGCAAAGACATTGCTTATTCATACTATCTCATCTGCACTCAATCTAAAATTTAACAGAATCCAGTTCACACCGGATCTGATGCCTTCGGACATCCTTGGTGCTGAAACGCTTGATAAGGACAGAAATTTCCAATTCATCCTGGGGCCGATATTTTCCAATATCATTCTTGCCGATGAAATTAACAGAACTCCGCCAAAAACTCAGGCCGCCCTTTTGGAGGCCATGCAGGAATATTCAGTGACTGTTGCTGGTAAACGCTATGAGCTGGCGAAACCATTTTTTGTATTGGCAACTCAAAATCCGATTGAGCAGGAAGGTACATATCCTCTACCTGAAGCGCAATTGGACCGATTCATGTTTAACATTTGGCTCGATTATCCTTCCTATCAGTCTGAGCTTGATATAGTAAAAGCCACCACAACTGACGAGATGCCAAAGATCAATCACGTCCTAAATGGTGAAGAAATAATTGCTTTTCAACATCTTGTTAGAAAAGTTCCAGTTGCAGATAATGTAATAGAATATGCTGTTCAACTGGTGCAGAAAACAAGGCCTCAAACAAAAAAATCTTCCGACCTGGCTAATGATTATCTTGAGTGGGGTGCCGGACCAAGAGCTTCACAATTCCTGGTAATTGGTGCCAAATGTAATGCACTTATTGAAGGCAAATACTCCCCTGATATTGAAGATATTAAGGCTGTTGCTATGCCAGTGTTGCGCCACAGAATTGTTCGTAACTTCAAGGCAGAGGCGGAAGGTTTGACAGTAGAAAGCATAATTGAGCAATTATTGTAACGGTTTCACAACTAACCTATTCAAAAATCATCTTGGATATGCTTATTTAACAAAGACCGATAACTTTACTCCCTCATTTTCAAATCGGTTCCTGAATGAAAATTTCTTTTAATTGGCTTAAACAATTTATCAATATAGAATTATCTGTTGAGAAAATTGGCGACATCCTAACCCAAACAGGACTAGAGGTGGAAAGCATAGATAAATTTGAATCGGTAAGAGGCGGTCTTGCGGACCTGGTAGTAGGGGAGATACTAACTTGTGAAAAGCATCCAAACGCAGAAAAATTGAGTCTTACTTCCGTAGACATTGGAAATGGAGATCCAGCTCGAATAGTTTGTGGCGCACCTAATGTTGCGGTTGGACAAAAAGTTGTAGTTGCCCCAGTAGGTTCAACAATCTATCCCTGGGATAAGGAGGAAGGATTCAAATTATCAAAAGCAAAAATCAGGGGGGAGGCTTCAGAAGGGATGATTTGTTCAGCGTACGAAATTGGACTTAATGAAGATCATACCGGAATCCTTGTGCTTGATGCGAAATTTAAAAACGGGACTCCAGCCGTTGAATGCCTTAATGTTGAAAATGATTATGTCTTCGAAATTGGCCTGACACCGAATAGAGCAGATGCTGCATCTCATCTGGGTGTTTGTCGCGACCTCAAAGCAATTTTAGGAGAAGAAATCAAATGGCCAGAAACGGATAAGTTTACTTCCGATAATAATGACTTGCCAATAGACATCATGGTGGCAGACACACTGGGGGCTCCCAGATATTCTGGTCTTACCATGAAAGATGTGACAATCGCAGAGTCTCCCGACTGGTTGAAGAGAAGGCTATTATCAATAGGCCTGATTCCTATCAACAATGTTGTTGATATTACTAATTATGTTAACCATTCACTTGGTCAACCGATGCACGCCTTTGACTACGATGAAATTGTCGGTGGCAAGGTCATCGTTAAAACCTTACCGGAAGGCTCGAAATTTACAACCCTCGACGAAAAAGAGAGAATCCTGGCGGCTAATGATCTAATGATCTGCAATAAGAAGGAGGGTATGTGCATCGCGGGAGTGTTTGGGGGCCTAAAGTCCGGAATCAAAGGAGACACAAAAAATCTTTTTCTTGAAAGTGCCTACTTTTCTCCCGACTATATCAGAAAAACATCATTGCGCCATGGCCTGAAAACAGACGCCTCATTTAGGTTTGAGAGGGGCACCGATCCAAACACAACGGTTAAGGCATTGAAATGGACTGCGCTGTTAATCAAAGAAATTGCAGGCGGACAGATTAGTTCTGAGGTAATTGATATTTACCCAAATCCAATAGAAGACTTTAAAGTCCCGGTCAGGTTCAGGAATATTGACAGGCTCATTGGTAAGTCGCTTGATCATAAAGAGATTTTCAACATACTGAGCGCACTTGACATTGCGATTTCTGAGGAAGATAAAGAAGGATTTGTTGCCCTGGTACCACCTTTCAGGGTGGATGTTCGGCGAGAGGCTGATGTCATCGAAGAAATTCTCAGAATACATGGTTATGATAATGTTGAGTTATCAGCAGGATTAGGCACATCTTTCCTGGCAGATTTTCCGGTGATGGATAAGGACCAGCTGCAGACTAAAATAGGTGAATTTCTTGCATCACGGGGTTACTATGAAATCATAACTAATTCACTTACCAAGCCAATATATTCACAAAAGATTGACTCAATCAATGAATCTGAGGATGTGATTATCCTTAATAAATTGAGTGATGACTTAGGTGTAATGAGGCAGAGCGTGATCCCAAGTGGTCTTGAAGTAATCTCGTACAATGTAAGTCATAAACAAAAGGATCTTAAACTTTTTGAATTTGGCAAGACCTATAGATTGGCGAATGGCAAATATCGCGAAGAGGAAATACTAGGCATTTACCTGACCGGCAATCAGCATCCTGAAAGCTGGATTGGGGATACCAGAAAAGTCTCTCATCATGACCTTTCGTCCACCGTATTGACAATCCTGGAAAGACTCAACATTAGTGGATATGAGTCAAAAAAGATAAGCAATGACATATGGTCATCAGCTCTTGAAATTACTTTCAATAAGCAATTGATAGCATGCTTTGGAAAATTAAAAAAGAGCTTATCATTGATGGTTGATTTGCATCAGGAAGTTTACTTCGCAGAACTTTATTGGAGCAGAATTATTAAAAAAACCAACCAGGTAATAACCTATAGCGAAGTTCCAAAATTTCCTGAAGTCAGGAGAGATCTTTCGTTGGTTGTTCGTGAGAGCATTACTTTTGCCGATATTAGGAAGTTGGTATTCGAAACTGAGAAATCCCTTATAAAGAGTGTGAATGTTTTCAATGTTTATCAAGGCGAAAAACTTGGGTCCGGTAAAAAAGCTTACGCAATTAGTTTTATATTACAAGATGAAAAACAAACGCTCAAAGACAAGCAAATTGAAAAGGTTATGGAACGTTTGATGGAAGTTTTTGAGAAAAATCTCGAGGCGCTGATCAGAAAATAATGCAAAAGAATCAACTCAATACTGAACTGCAATCCCTGGAGCGACGATTGATTCTTTTAATCACAGAGCACAAAAACCTGAAGGGTGAAACAGAGATTTTAAAGGCTCAAAATCAGGAATTAAAGCAGCTTCTAAAATCCAAAGAAGATCAAATTGAGAATTTTAATAATAAAGATAAAATCAGTAAATTTGTCGACAGTATGGTAGCAAGTGAAAACAATACTACAGAGCTAAAACAGGTAATTAACGAGTATATAAAGGAAATTGATAAGTGTATCGTTCATTTGAGCGAATGAAGGATGGCACATGAGTGAACTTTCAATTAGAATAAAAATAGGGAACCGTGAGTATCCCATGAAAGTGAAGACAGAAGATGAGGAGCGTGTTCGGAATGCTGGCAAGATAATTAATGAGAAAATCAAATCTTACGCAGACCAATTTGGTATAGACGATCTTCAGGATTTGTTAGCGATGGTGGCATTTGACAGCCTTATAGGCAAGATGAGATCCGAAGAAGAAATTGATAACGATAATTCGGCGGCCAGTAACAAGGTTAGTCAACTAAACAGTTTGATAGGACAAGTCATTTAGCAAAACTCAAAATATCCCCCTACCGATTTTTACCGGTCTGTAAAGTTTTACACACTACCAGTTGGTTTTTTTAATCTTATAACTGGTATACAATGGACAACATATTAATTCAAATAATCGTGGCCATCGTGAGTTTGGCCATTGGTGTTTTTATTGGAAGAAAACTTTTAAAGAGCCGCTATAGCAAACTCGCAAATGAGGCTGAAACAAAAAGCAAACAGATTATTAAGGAGGCTGAACTAGCAGCTGAAAATATCAAGAAAGACAAAATCCTTGAAGCCAAGGAAAAATTTCTTCAACTCAAATCCGAATTTGAAGAAGAAACCAATAGAAAAAAGAGTTTAATAATCTCCAATGAAAATAAAGTGAGACAACGTGAATCGCAAGTCTCAAAAATGATTGAACAAAACAAGCGCAGGGAAGATGAATTAGAATCCTCAAAAGAAAATCTTGAAGCGCAGATGGAGATTATTAAGTCGCGGAAAGAAGAGATGGAAAAGATTAAGTCTCAGCAGGTTACCATACTTGAGAAGATATCCAGCCTTTCTGCCGATGAAGCCCGTGATCAATTGATGGAAACATTGAAAGACGAGGCTCAGACCAAAGCTTCATCCTTTATCAAGGACATCGTGGAGGAATCCAAGCTAACCGCAACCAAAGAAGCTAAAAAAATTCTTATTCAAACAATTCAAAGAACAGCCTCTGAGCATGCAATTGAAAATTGCGTTTCCGTTTTCAACATTGAAAGTGACGACATTAAGGGTAAAATTATTGGTCGGGAGGGAAGAAACATCCGGGCCCTGGAGGCTGCAACTGGCGTGGAAATAATTGTTGATGATACTCCCGAGGCTATCATCATTTCAGGTTTTGATCCTGTAAGACGAGAAATTGCCAGACTATCGCTTCACAGGTTAGTTGCGGACGGTCGTATTCACCCGGCACGCATAGAGGAAATAGTAGGAAAAACCATCAAAAACATTGAAGAGGAAATAATTGAAACTGGTGAGAAGACAGTGATCGATTTAGGTATCCATGGCCTTCACCCCGAACTCATAAAAATGATAGGCCGTATGAGGTTTCGATCCTCCTATGGGCAAAACCTGTTGCAGCATTCAAGAGAAGTGGCCAAGTTATGCACCAATCTTTCGGCAGAGCTGGGGCTAAATGCCAAGATGGCCAAAAGGGCTGGACTGTTGCATGATATTGGTAAGGTTTATCCGGAGGAGTCGGAACAACCACATGCTATTTTGGGCATGGAGATAGCCAAGAAATATAAAGAGCATCCAGATGTATGCAATGCGATTGGCGCTCATCACGATGAAATTGAAATGACTGCGATGATCTCTCCGATTATCCAAACCTGTGATGCCATCTCTGGTTCCCGACCTGGCGCCCGCAGGGAAATAATGGAGCAGTACATCAAGCGGCTAAAAGATTTGGAAACCTTGGCGCTTGGTTTTGAAGGCGTAAATAAGTGCTATGCCATACAGGCGGGACGCGAATTGAGAGTACTGGTCGATGCTGATAATGTGGATGATAAAAGATCCAGTGATCTTTCATTTGAAATTTCACAGAAAATTGAAAAAGACATGCAATACCCTGGTCAGATCAAAGTGACGGTCATCAGGGAAACCAGGGCCGTAGCGTTTGCTAAATAATCAAATCAAATACAAATTTGAGTCATCAGGTTGATCTGAACATGTTTTGAGATGTTAATAAAATTGTGATGTTCGAAAAAGTAGATGCACTTAAGGAAGAACTAAATAAGGCAACTGCCATAACTCAGGAAGAGTTGGAGCAGTATAGGATGAGATTTATTAGCAGGAAGAGTGTAATTGCCGATTTGTTCAATGATTTTAAAAATGTGCCTAATGACCAGAAAAAAGGATTTGGAGCTGCATTGAATGACTTAAAAACCCTGGCACAAGAGAAATTCGAAAAGCTCATTGATGGATTAAGCTCAGATAACGATGAAAACGATGAAAATATTGACCTGACGCTCCCACCATTGCCGGGGACGTTGGGATCTCTACACCCCCTTTCAAAGGTTCGGAACAGAATTATCCAGATTTTTGAGCGCATTGGATTCAATGTCAGTGATGGTCCTGAAATTGAAGACGACTGGCATAATTTCACAGCATTGAATTTTCCTCCCAATCATCCTGCACGAGAAATGCAGGATACTTTCTTTATTCATAAGGGTAAGGATCGGGTTGATGATGATCAGGATATACTGCTAAGAACACACACTTCCAATGTTCAAATTAGGCTGATGCAACACACAAAGCCTCCTATAAGATCTATCATGCCAGGGCGTGTATTTCGAAACGAAGCCATTTCAGCCAGGGCACATTGCATTTTTCACCAGGTCGAGGGCCTTTATGTTGATACCAATGTTAGTTTCAAAGACCTCAAGGATACACTATACCATTTTGCAAAAGAGATGTTTGACAAAGATCTGAAAATTCGCTTCAGGCCGTCATATTTCCCATTTACGGAACCAAGCGCAGAGATAGATATTTCCTGCCTGATTTGTAAAGGAGATGGGTGCAATATCTGCAAATACACAGGTTGGGTAGAGATTGCCGGATCTGGAATGGTCGACCCGAATGTCTTAGAAAACTGTGGCATTGACTCTGAAAAATATACCGGATTCGCTTTTGGCATGGGAATAGAAAGAATTGCCATGTTGAAGTATGGTACGAATGATCTTCGACTTTTCACCGAGAATGATGTCCGATTCCTATCACAATTCAAAGGCGTTATTTAATCAAGTCTAATGATCAACACGATTGTTTTTGATCTGGGAGCAGTTCTTATCGACTGGAACCCCAGGTATCTTTATCGAAAAATTTTCAAAGAAGAAAAAGACATGGAATGGTTTCTTGCCAATGTCTGTAGCCACGAATGGAATAACGAGCTGGATGCCGGGCTCGATATGGTAAAGGAAACTCGAGATTTGGCGCTGCAATTTCCCCAGTTTGAAGCCGAAATAGAAGCCTATTATCAGCGATGGGAAGAAATGCTCGGTAGTCAAATTGATGGAACCGTCGAGATTTTAAAAACAATAAGGGATTCCGGAGATTACCGGTTACTGGCATTGACCAATTGGTCTCATCAAACGTTCCCGATTACAAGGCAGAAGTTTGATTTCCTGAGTTGGTTTGAGGGCATCGTTGTATCGGGGGATGAAAGCTTGAAAAAGCCGGATTCAGAGATTTACCGTGTACTTATCAATCGCTACGATATTCTGCCCTCAGCATCAGTTTTCATTGATGATTCAAAACCTAATATTGATACTGCAATACGACTTGGATTCAGCGCTGTACATTTTAAGGGTCCCGAAAAACTCAGGACTGACCTGATCGATTTAGGCCTACTCCGGAATTGAACATATTTACTGGTTCTGCTTTTGAGACCGGATGCTAATCATTTAAATTGGGATCGATGGCCAAGTCCAAAACAATTTTCATATGCCAGAATTGTGGTGCCAACTCACCCAAATGGGTTGGCAAATGTTCCTCATGCAATGACTGGAACACCTACGTGGAAGAGGTCGTTGAGAAAACCCCAACATCGTCATGGCGAGGCAGTTCAGATAAAATAAGTGCCGGGAAAAAAGCAGAACGCTTATCGGAAATTTTATATGATAAACAAGTACGTTTAAACGCTGGAGACCCTGAGCTTAACAGGGTGCTGGGTGGTGGTATTGTTAAAGGATCATTAATTCTACTCGGAGGAGAACCGGGAATTGGAAAATCAACCTTAATGCTCCAGCTGGCAATGGCCCTGGACAAAAAAACCTTGTATGTGTCCGGCGAGGAAAGCGAGCAACAAATTAAAATGAGGGCCGAGAGGATTGGTACCATCAATGACCAGTGTTACATCCTCGCTGAAACGTCACTCAGCCATATCTTCAATGAAATCAAAGTAGTCCAACCTGAGATATTGATTATTGATTCAATACAAACGCTGCATTCTGATCAGCTTGATTCCACAACAGGCAGCGTTTCTCAAGTGAAACAATGTGCAGCTGAATTACAGCGATTTGCCAAGGAATCAGGGATTCCTGTATTCCTCATTGGCCACATTACTAAGGATGGAATGATTGCCGGCCCCAAAGTATTGGAACACATAGTTGATACAGTATTGCAGTTCGAAGGCGACATGCATTTGACCTACAGGATTGTCAGGACCATCAAAAACAGGTTTGGATCTACTTCTGAACTCGGCATCTATGAAATGCTGGCATCAGGTTTAAAGGTAGTAACAAATCCATCCGAAATACTCCTTACGCATCGGGATTCAGCTGACTGTGGAGTTGCCATCGGGGCGACCGTAGAGGGAAACAGGGCGTTGTTAATTGAAACACAGAGCCTTGTAAGTCCAGCGACTTATGGGACAGCACAACGAACCACAACCGGTTATGATGCCCGCAGACTAAGCATGCTCCTGGCAGTGCTTGAGAAAAGAGGAGGACTAAAATTGAGCAACCAGGATGTATTCCTCAATATCGCTGGTGGATTGAAGGTGGAAGATCCGGCTTTGGATTTGGCGATAGCTTGTTCGATTCTATCATCACATCAGGACTTAGCCATTGAAGGATCAAAATGTTTTGCTGCAGAAGTTGGCTTGGGTGGTGAAATCAGGGCGATTTCTAAAATTGAAAACAGAATTAGTGAAGCTGAAAAACTCGGTTTTAATGAGATTTTTATTTCAAAACACAATGAAAAGGGGCTCGACAGAGCGAAATACAAAATAATTATTAAGTCGTTTAGCAAACTTGCAGATGTTTTTTCCGAGTTATTCGGTTAGGCTATCTTTTGGATCTTATAACAAAAACCACAGTATCTTCGTTAATCATTTCCCATCATTTGGGGCCGACTGGCTTCGACAGTGGGTGAAAATAGTGTGCTGGCATGTCGGGTGGTGAGTGTACATCCGTGATCAATTCGCTCAAACTCTAATTGGCGAGTCTAACTACGCCATGGCTGCCTAATCTTTATCCGATAGGATAAGATGACGGGCTTAAAGGGATACGATTAGATCGTAACCCGGCCACATCCTACCTGCCTCGTCCTGATGGCTGGGAATTAGGGTGTCGATATTCAGGGCTGGCCCGAGGCGAAGTTGCTAACCAAAGGTGAGATTTATGTAACTGGATTTAGTTGTAGGTCGTTATCTGCCGGCAGCTTCATCGAGATCAAAAGGGTAACTATGCATGTAGAAGGTCCATTGTTTCCCTGCCTGGACGCGGGTTCGATTCCCGCCGGCTCCACAACACGAATACCTTAACTGTTTATATATCAAACGGTTAGGGTATTTTTTATTACAGTTGTGCCGACATAGTGCCAACAACTGGCAATTAATGTGCTTTTTGCCCTTAATTGAGGGTCATTAAAGTTGGAATAGATATTAGGCATACTAAGAAGATTAAGATTCCTCTTCAAAATTCAACCCCAACTGCTTGGATGCTTCTTTGGCTGACTTGTATTGTTGCTTGCTTTCATCAATTGGACTTCCATCAGCAGCTTTGATTTTGAACTTAACCTCGATGTCGATCTTATTGCCACTCATGGCAAATGGTGTAATGAAGTAGTTGAACAACTCCGTATATCTTTCCAGTGGTACTTTGCCAGATACGGTTATTGACTTAAACTGCTTGGATGTTCCTACTTCTGATATAGGTGTTAGTGGTGGTTCCTCTACTAATGGTTTTGGGCGGACTACCTCACCCTTTTCGTTTACCACAATTGTAGCTGGCTCTTGAGGTTTTGGCTTTAATGACTTGTCTACAAGGTAGTAGGTGCTATCAGTTACATCAAAGAAGGGGACGTTCTCTTGCAAGAAATATTTAGTGAAGGTCGATCCATCACCTGTCGCAATGCAGTATTCTCCATTGTAACAGTATTTCAGAAGGCTTTTTGAAACCGCTTCAGCCGTCAAGTCAACAATAGACGATTTCTTATTTGAGAAATTGCCTTATCCCACCTATGCCGAGCAAGACATTAGTGAAAAAACAGACCTACTCTTCAACTACTTCAAAATCCGATATGCTGACTATGGTAGTCAGACAGCAGCTTGAATAAGATGAAAGATTTTATAGGGATTGATACCTACTACGACAATGGTGATACTGGAGTCACTTAATCTTACGACCAGTGCTGGGAGTACTCCCTTTTATCACGAATGCTTTTGGTAAGTTGAGCTTCTCTACTACCCGCATTGAGTTGGAGTAGAAGTCGTTGCCTATTTCATCGTTGAAAGCTCTGGAGTAATGGTTTATTTCCCCAGCTTGCCCTCCTTTAACCTCCGCAACATTACCGACGGAATCAGACAATTTCTTTCTTCAAAATGCCCTTGAACGGCCTCCAGTAATTGATCCGCAAAGGACAGTTTCTCTACTCAACGTAGGAGATTTGATGGTGAGACTCGACAGCCGTTTCATCCATCTCGACCTTGACAAAGTGCCAGTGCCAAAACTGGGGTTCTCCTATTGCATCACCCGACTC
>JAQCLE010000081.1 GCA_027592755.1 Bacteroidota bacterium
TCAATATAAGCAATTTATGCCTGTTTTTATGCCTTCTCCCTAACTGTTTAGTGAATTTTTCGGGTTAAATAGTTTCTCCACATGGCATTGAGATTGCGTGATTTTTCCGTATATCAATAAATCTATTCTGTAGAAGTACTTGAGACATTGTGAAAGGTTGCAGTTTTTTTTTGTATTCATAAAAATTGATACATAAACGGTAACCATAACACAGCATGACAACTTTTTTTTAAGGTTCGAACAGTATTGTGGTAATAAGTGATTATTATTAAACCATGGAGGTAGGAATCTTTATTCCGTGCTATGTCAACCAATTTTACCCGCAGATTGGCATTGCAACTTTGAACATTTTGAAAAAGACAGGAGTTAACCTACATTACCCTGAAAATCAGACCTGCTGTGGTCAGCCGCTGGCAAACAGTGGACAGGAAACCGATGCCATTCCAGTCTATAATCACTTTGTGAATATTTTTTCGACTTATGACTATGTGGTGGTACCCTCAGCAAGTTGTGCCTACCATGTCAGAAAGCATTACGACATCATCGAACAGACTGAAGAAGTAGTAAGGATTCGGAAAATTACCCTCGACCTGACGGAATTTCTTCATGACGTGATCGGGATGGAAAATATAGAAGCGAAATTCCCTCACAAAGTGGGTTTGCATCAGAGTTGTCACGGCCTGAGGGGTTTAAGACTGGCACAATCATCGGAAAGGGTGTTGCCACACTTTTCCAAATGGGAAAACCTGCTACAGAAAGTAGATGGACTTGAATTGGTGAAGTTGGAATTCCCTGATGAATGCTGTGGTTTTGGGGGCACCTTTGCAGTGCAGGAAGCGGAAGTTTCAACCAAAATGGGTAGTGACAAAATCCGAGATTTGATCAAAAATGAAGTGGAATATGTCACGTCCGGTGACATGTCGTGCCTGATGCACCTGGATGGTTTAATCAAAAGGGAAAAACTCCCCTTGAAAACAATCCATCTTGCTGAAATCCTGAATAGTAAACTTTGAAATCACACGCTGCCATATCGAAAACCTTCCTCAAAGACGAACCTCGTGTCGACTGGCATAATAAAGCAGTCTATAATTTCCGGGAGAAGAGAGACCTGACTGTAAAAAGTATCCCGGAATGGGAGGAATTAAGGGAATTAGCATCATCGATCAAAGAAAACGTTCTTGCTAATCTTGATGATTATCTAATCCAGTTCGAGGAAAAAGCCATTGCAAATGGTGTGAACGTTCACTGGGCATCCAATGCCAAAGAACACAATGAAATCGTCTACAGCATATTAAAAAGACATAAGGTAGAGCATCTTGTGAAGAGTAAATCTATGCTCACTGAAGAATGCCGGTTGAATGAATACCTTGAAGCCAAAGAGATCGAAGTCATCGATACCGATTTGGGTGAGCGAATCATTCAACTGAGGAATGAGCCACCCAGTCACCTGATCGCCCCGGCCATTCACCTCAAACGGGAAGAGGTCGGTGTGCTTTTCGAAGACAAGCTGAAAACAGAAAAAGGTAATAGCGATCCTACCTACCTGACCGGAGAAGCCAGGAAGCATCTCAGGGAAAAATTCCTTAATGCACAAGCTGGTCTTACTGGTGTCAATTTTGCAATCGCGGACACAGGTGGAGTTGTTGTTGTTACCAATGAAGGTAATGCCGATTTGGGATGTAACATCCCACCTATTCAGATTCATAGTGTCGGAATTGAAAAAATAATTCCCAGGTGGGAAGACCTCGGAGTATTTACACGAATGCTCGCTGCCAGTGCCACCGGACAAAGAATTTCTATTTATACCTCCCATTACATCAAACCTAAAGATGACGATGAGATGCACATCGTTTTAGTAGACAATGGTCGAAGTGAACACCTGGGTCGTGAAGATTTCAGGAGTTCACTCAAATGCATTCGTTGTGCCGCGTGCATGAACACCTGCCCGGTTTACCGCCGTAGTGGTGGTTACAGCTATCATTCCACCATTGTCGGACCCATTGGAGCCATCCTTGAGCCAGGAAAAGATTTGAAAGCAAAAAGTGATCTCCCTTTTGCTTCCTCACTTTGCGGCTCATGTTCTGATGTGTGTCCTGTTAAAATCGATATCGATAAACAACTTTATAAATGGAGACAAATTGCTGTTAGAGAGGGCCATGTTTCATATTTAAAGACAAAAGGAATGGCAATGGCAGGTAATATTCTATCTGATTCAAAGTTGTACAATAAATGGGCAGGAATTGCAAAATACCTGTTGAGAAAATTACCCAGATGGATGATCTATAACCCCTTGAATGCCTGGGGTACAAGCCGGGAACTAACGGTACCTCCTGAACAAACATTCACAGAGTGGTACAAATCTCAGAATCATGATTCAAAAAATGAATTAGAAAATGGGCAGGCAGGAAATTCTTGAAAAACTTAGCGTCAATAAGCCGAAAGCGGAGGCAAAACTTCCTGTAATTCCTTCGTTTGAGGATAAAACAGTTGATCTTGTTGACAGTTTTCACAAAGCGCTCTTAAATAATAACGCCACCATTGTGAGAGCAAAATATGAAGATAGTCTATCTCAAATTATAGACTCTCAATATCCATTACTTAAAAGGTCCATTTCAACCGTACCCGAATTTGAAGGATCCGCTGCGATTAATTTGGATATGAAACCGAATGGATATGACGATATTGAATTGGTTGTAGCCATTGGAGAGGTTGCCGTAGCTGAGAACGGTGCTATCTGGGTCAGTGATCACCTCATGCCTGTCCGAATCCTGCCATTTATCACACAATATCTTGTGTTGGTGGTTGATGCCCTCAATATAGTTCCTAAGATGCATCAGGCATATAAAAAAATCGATCCGGAGAAAATAGGTTTTGGTGTGTTTATTTCAGGCCCCTCCAAAACCGGGGATATCGAACAAGCCCTGGTGATTGGAGCGCATGGGTCTCTGGGGTTAATGGTGATTATCAGAGAATAATGAAGTCGAAACTCAAATCAAGGGTTCAAGCCCAACTACAGCAGCTCCTGGGTGACCGTGTTTCAACAAATCAGGAGGTGCTTGATAGGCACGGTGAAGCCTTTAGTCTATACGAACGTCATCCTCCTGATTTTGTAGTATTCCCAAAATCCGAAGAAGAGATTGTCAGTATCGTTGAATTGTGCAGTCATAATCAAATTCCCATCATCCCGTTTGGGGCTGGAACTTCAATAGGTGGACATATTTTAGCACTACATGGAGGCATCTGTATTGACGTGACACTGATGAATGAAATCATAGAAGTCAATTATGAAGACATGTACGTTACGGTTCAACCCGGAGTAACCAGAAATCAGCTGGATGAACGTCTGGAGGGAAGTGATTTTTTCTTTCCTATCGGTCCTGCCGTAAATGCCACTATTGGTGGTATGGCAAGTACCAGGGCATCCGGCACCAACGCCGTCCGTTACGGCACCATGAGAGAAAATGTGCTTGACATGGTGGCAATATTACCCAATGGTGAAAAAATAAGGACAGGATCGAAAGCAAAGAAATCCTCCACCGGTTATGACCTCACACGACTTTTTGTTGGTTCAGAAGGAACTCTTGGTGTAATTACTGAACTCACGCTCAAGCTTTACTGTAGGCCAGAGAGGATCTATTCAGCCAGGTGCAGTTTTCCTAGTATTGAAGCGGCTGTGAATACTACTATAAAAATTATTCAGACAGGAGTACCTGTGTGCAAAATTGAGCTTGTTGATGGCCAGGTTATCGAAGCCATCAATGCTTATTCCGGACTCTCAAACCCAGCTGTCCCGACGTTGTTTTTCGAGTTCCATGGCACAGAAATCGAACTCGATGATCATATTCGAAAAACGAGAAAACATGCTGAGGAGCAGGGTGGTCATGGGTTCTTAATGGAAAAAGAGGAATCTAAACAAAAGAAGCTTTGGCAGGCCCGACGTGATTTGGCACCATCAGTAATGGCTCGTTTCCCGGGCAGCACTTTAATGACTACAGATGTATGTGTCCCGATTTCAAGGCTGGCCGAGTGCATTGTCGAAACTGAAAAGGATTTCAAAGAAGCAGGGTTATTTCCAGGTATCCATGGTCATGTCGGAGATGGTAATTTTCACCTTGCGATACCCTTATATGGAACCGAAACTGAAGACTATAAAATGGCCAAAGTTCTTAACAAGAAATTGATAAAAAGAGGCCTGGCGATGGGTGGAACCTCCTCTGGTGAACACGGCATTGGTATTGAAAAATTGTCTTATATGAAAGAAGAGCATGGTTCGTCTTTGGAAGTTATGAGAGCGATAAAGGCAGCGATTGATCCGGAAAATATTATGAATCCGGGGAAATTGATACCGGATAAATAATGATTAATGGTAATCGATTTTTTAATTTTGATAAAAAAACACCATGCCTAAAAACGATGTCAACCTTTTGAATCTGACTTTCATCTCAGTTTTGTTCATATTTTTCTCATGTAACGAAATGCGTACTCCTAAAGACCTTCAAAAAGAAAGTATCATTCCAATCCCCGTCTCTTTAACAGCTTCTGGAAGTCATTTCTCATAACCAATGAAACCGATATATATGTTGAGGATAACAGTGAAGTTCAACGAATAGGTCAATACCTAGCTGGCCGTTTAGTTCCAGCTACTGGATTTGGGATAGAAACCAAGACATCTGCTTCTGCACCATCAGGTGGTAATATTTATCTTAAACTGACAAATGATGTGGATTTAGGCGATGAAGGCTACCTATTGGAGATTACCGAAGATCTGATTGTAATATCTGCAAACAAAGCAACTGGCTTATTTTACGGAAGTCAAACCATCCGACAGTTATTGCCTGCAAGTATTGAATCTTCTTCCGTGCAACAAGGCCCCTGGGAAATTGCTACAGGAACCATTCAGGATTCACCTAAATTTCAGCACAGGGGAGTAATGCTTGATGTGGCACGGCATTTCTTTACCGTTAATGAAGTAAAACGCTACATCGACTTCCTCGCTTATTATAAAATGAATTCGCTGCATTTAGGTCTTTCTAATGACCAGGGTTGGAGAATAGAGATCAAATCATGGCCCAACCTGGCTACTTATGGTGGAAGCACAGAAGTTGGAGGTGGTGCAGGTGGTTTTTACACCCAGGAACAGTACACGGATATTGTTAATTATGCTGCCGAACGTTTCATAAATATCATTCCTGAAATTGATGTCCCCGGGCATACGAACGCAGCGCTTGCCTCGTATGCTGAGCTAAACTGCGACGGTAAGGCAACAGACCTTTACACCGGTACCGAGGTGGGTTTCAGCACCCTTTGTACCAATAAAGAAATGACTTACAAGTTCATTGATGATGTAGTAAGAAAGTTGGCAGCTCTAACACCAGGCCCCTACCTTCATATGGGGGGTGATGAAACACATGCCACTGCAAAAGAAGATTTTCTTCCGTTTGTGGAAAGGGTTCAGGCAATAGTAAAATCTCATGGTAAGACGATGATTGGTTGGGAAGAAATGTCACAATCCACTTTGATTCCTGGAACAATTATTCAATTTTGGAAAAACGCTGAATATGCTCAAAATGCCGTTTCCCAGGGCGGTAAAGTGATCATGTCCCCAGCGCCGAAGGTTTATATTGATATGCAATACGATTCGACATCCCGGCTTGGCTTGCACTGGGCTGCTTATATTGAGGTGGATGATTCTTATGATTGGGATCCGGAAACTTATGCCGAAGGAATTGGTAAGGAAGATATCATAGGGGTGGAGGCAGCGCTGTGGTCAGAAACATTGGAAACAATGGATGACATTGAATGGATGACCTTCCCAAGACTTCCAGGAATCGCAGAGGCAGGCTGGTCACCTTCAAAGTTGCGAAATTGGGATGAGTATAAGGTCAGACTCGCTAATCATGAAGCATTTTTCAAAATCATGGGTATTGACTTTTATCGGTCAAAAACAGTACCTTGGGTAGACAAACCCTAATTTATGAGTTCCACTTCGATACGCTAAACCAGCCATGAAATCAACTCGCTTTGCTTCGATAGACATCATGAGGGCGGTTACCATGCTCCTAATGATTTTTGTTAACGATCTGTGGTCTTTAACAGATATCCCGGGGTGGTTAGGGCATGCAAAAGGAAGTGAAGACCGTCTCGGGTTTTCAGATATCATTTTTCCAGCTTTCCTTTTCATTGTGGGGTTGTCTATCCCATACGCGATTAAAGCACGAATAAGCAAAGGAGAATCCAATCTCGAGATACTGAAGCATATTGCCCTTCGTTCCGTGGCATTGATTGTAATGGGATTCTTTCATGTCAATCTCGAAAACATCAACGCTTCTGAATTGTCTATAGCCAAACCCTACTGGCAAATATTAATGACCCTATCATTTTTCCTTATATGGAATAACTATACTGATAAAAAAGCCTTCAATGGCAAAGTGCCTGAATGGGTCATGCAAGTCGCAGGAATCGCTATTCTAATCCTATTATTCTTCACTTATAAGGACAGCACCGATAATGACCTGATGAAGTTCCGTTGGTACGGTATCCTGGGGCTCATCGGATGGAGTTACCTCTTTTGTGCCACGCTTTATCTATTGTTAAGGGATAATCTAATTTGGATTGGTATCGCATGCTTCGCCTTCTATCTGTTAAATGTGAATCAATTTATTCAACCCTTTGACATTAGCATCCCTTTGGTAGTTAGCGCTTCAAATCCAGCCAGTGTTATGACAGGTGTATTGGTAACTGTGATTCTCATTAACCTAAAGGCAAAAGAAAGGATTGGGCAAATTATACCCGTATTACTTGGTCTGGGCACAATTCTTATGATTTTTGGTATCCTGACTCGTCCTGAGTGGGGCATCTCTAAAATTGGAGCAACACCATCATGGACTGCCATCTGCGCAGGAATAAGCATTACTACCTTTGTAGTCCTTCATATTGTTGCTGATAAAATGGGCCATGTTAAATGGGCGAGTATCATCTCTCCGGCAGGATACAGCACGTTAACATGCTATCTTGTCCCCTACTTTGCTTATGCCATTGTTTACAATATAATGCATTTGAATCTCCCCGATGTGATGACAACCGGAGTCATTGGCTTAATCAAATCAATGCTATTTTCGATGATTATTATCTGGATAACAGGTTTGCTCTTTAAGTTCAAAATCAGCCTTAAAATCTAAGAAAATATTCGATAAAAGACGAAAGATAAAAGAGCAAGGACATTTTTGTTCTCATCAGCTTGATTGATTTACGGTTTTAATCTTTATACTTTCTTCTTTGCTATTTTAGAGCAAAACTATTTTTAAACACCAATCAATCAGTAGCTAATGAATATCTTCGACATTACAGGAAAAGTTGCAATAGTAACAGGAGGAAACGGAGCGCTTGGTGGAGGTATGGCACATGCCTTGGCAGCAGCAGGCGCTAAAGTGGTTGTTCTGGGTCGAAATCCGAAGACAGTGGCAACGCGTGTTGATGAAATCAAATCGAAAGGAGGAACCGCTCTGGGATTTGCGGCGGATGTCCTTAATCGCAATCGGCTGATCGAAGTGAAGGGCGAAATACTTGATGCTTTTGGCACCATCGATATTTTGGTGAATTGTGCTGGTGGAAACATTAAGGAAGCTTTGGTTATGCCGGAAGACTCCTTTTTCGATATGAGCCTTGAGGCTAATCAAAGAGTTATGGACCTTAATTTCCAGGGGACCATGCTCCCTACCCAGGTTTTTGGAGAAGTGATGTTTGCTAAAAAATCAGGATCTATCATCAATATAGGTTCAGCGTCAGTACCCCACGCGATAACCCGTGTTTTAGGTTATTCGGTTTCTAAGGCAGCTGCCGAGAACTTCACACGTTGGCTGGCAGTGGAATTTGCTACAAAATATGGTGATGGCATCCGTGTCAACACTATTCGACCTGGATTTTTCTTGGGAGAGCAGAACCGCACATCATTGATTAACCCGGATGGAAGCCCTACCGAACGCGGCCAGCGAGTAATTCGACAAACCCCGATGGGTCGCTTTGGCGAGCCCGAGGAACTGGGTGGAACTGTAATATTCCTGGCCAGTGATGCTTCAAAATTTGTGACCGGAGAGGTGATCAATGTAGACGGGGGTTTGAATGCGTTTAGCGGTGTTTAGGATAGCATAACTCGGAACGTGGATTTATGGATGAGAGGTCATTTTCGGCCCTAATGCGGAATCTTCTTAAATTGAGTGTTTCAATAATGTAGCGGGGGGATTCCTCGTTTCAATCGAAACACCTACTCTTTTTGACTTTTCAGAAAGTCGTCCGATGTTTCCAACATTTCCAATAGAAACGCTCGGTAGTAATATCACTATGATTAGCTTAGCGATAAGAAATTGCCAGGTAACTCTATCAAATGCTCGCTGTACTGCTTTCCGTCCATAATCGATAGATATAGTTAAATCAACCACACATCTATTGATGTAATCCTGAACTAACCTCTAAAAATCAAACAAAATGGCTAACACGACCCAATTAGACACGCCTTCCCCTACTCTATTATTTATTCCAGACATTAGTGGATTTACAGATTTTGTTAGCAATACAGAGATCACACACAGCCAGCATATTATCCAGGAATTGTTGGAGGTGATAATTGAAGCCAATGAAATTGGGTTGGAAGTGTCTGAGATTGAAGGAGATGCGGTATTGTTCTACAGAAATGGCCCCAAACCCACAGCCGCCGAATTATTGGCCCAGGTGCAACGCATGTATACAAAATTTCATGGGCACCTTGTAAATTACAGTACTCAGCGAATCTGTCATTGTGGAGCTTGTATTTCTGCAAATTCCCTTACTCTGAAATTTGTTCTGCACTATGGAGATATAGCAATTAAAGAAGTAAAAAGTTTTCGTAAACTGTTTGGGAAAGATCTAATCATCGCCCATCAGCTGATGAAGAATAAAGTACCCTATAATGAATACGTTCTTTTTACTCATGATCTTTTGAATGCCTGTTCAGCCTGGGTTGATATGAAGGCAGCAGCATGGAGTGATCCTGAAGAAGGAGCCGATTCGTATGATCTCGGGACCGTAAACTATTGCTACCTCTCACTTGAGGAATTAAGAAAACATGTTCCTCCTCCAAGTGTCGGAAATTATATGGCCCCAAAAGCGGATCAACAATATGATTCCTTCGAACGGATTATTGCTGCACCACTAGAAGTCGTTTTTAGCGTATTGACAGATCTTACATTTCGTGCAGAATGGATTCCATTTCTAACGGGAGTAAGCGAGCTTAATACCAAAATCTCGCAGAATAGTTCAGCACATAGGTGTGTTATAACAGGAGATGTATCTGATCCATACTTCATTGATCATAACTTCAATATCAAATCAGATGTTATAACATTTGTTGAAACAGAGCCTACTCTAAAACTTAATGTATTTTATACTTTGAAGCGAATTGGTAGAGGACTTACAAGAGTCGAACGAATACATTACTCAAAAAATGGTTTTATTAATAAAATAAAGTATTTAATCAATGGAAAAAAAGCAAATGCAGCATGGGTTAATGGAGCTCTGGATAACTTCAAGGAATACTGCGAAAAGCTAGAGCAAAAAGGGGAAGCCCATCCATCAGAAATTATTTTGCCTAAGGACTAAAATGGTCATTTTGACTGAGGAGGGAAAGGTTGATAAACAGTATTTGAGAATACTATAGCAAAGATTTCTTGTTCCACTCGAAATGACGGGCTTTTTGATTTATCCTAATGCACAGTCGGTCGGGTCTTCCCGAGTGACTGTTCTTAGCAATAACCTTAAAAATGGAACGGTCAATTTCGATCTCAAGGACTCGGGAGAGAAATCTTATTCTCAATTCAAACTCTTAACAATCTCCAAAGCCACTTTCACTTTGTCCGTCAACAGGCTATAATTCCCGGATGAAATGATGTCCTTCGTGACAAGCTGAGAACCCATGCCCACACAATGAACACCGGCATTAAACCAGGCCGTCAGGTTTTCTTTTGTAGGCTCAACACCCCCTGTAGGCATAATAGAGGTCCAAGGGCATGGCCCTTTAACAGCTTTTATGAATGAGGGCCCTCCTACCTCCGTTCCAGGGAAGATTTTGACCACTTCGGCACCCAGTTCTTCTGCATAGGAAATTTCAGTAAGAGATCCACAGCCCGGAGACCAGCTAATTTTTCTGCGGTTGCAAACTTTGGCCATTTCAGGATTTAATATTGGTGATACGATGAAATTTGCTCCCAATTGGATATACAGGGATGTAGTTCCCGCATCAACAATGGAGCCAACCCCAAGAATCATTTCAGGTGTTTCTTTTGCAGCAAACTTGTTCAACTCTCCAAAAATCTCATGGGCATATTCGCCACGGTTTGTAAACTCAAAAATCCGAACACCTCCATCGTAGCAAGCCCTTAGGACAGATTTACATATTTCTAAATCTTTGTTGTAGAAGACAGGAACAATGCCTGTTTCTTTCATTTTTAGTGTTACTTCTATTCTCGAGAATCTCGCCATCTCCAAATATATTTTTAGTGTCTAAAAATATAGAGCAAAGATATTAAGACACAAGAACAAAGACTTTGAATCATCGTCGACAGGTAGTCTTTAATCTTTTGTCTTTTGTCTCTCAGTCTATCTCGCTACTCTTCCGGAAGCATCGCCGCCCATAAGCTTTTCAACCTCTGCGACTGTGACCAAATTGGAATCGCCAATAATTGTATGCTTCAAACATGATGCCGCCACTGCAAAATCAAGGGCATTCTGGTAATTATCCGGATAAGTAATCAAACCGTAGATCAAACCACCCATGAATGAATCACCCCCTCCTACTCGGTCAACTATATGGGTAATCTGGTAGGTTGACGACTCATATAAATTCGTACCATCATAGAGAACTCCTGCCCATGAATTGTGTGAGGCATTTATAGATCCACGAAGGGTGGTAATTACCTTTTTTGCTTTTGGGAATTTTTTCATCACCTGTTTGCACACGGATTCGAAAGCTGCACCGCTCACCGAATGTCCCTGGGTAACATCCACCCCCTCAGGATGAATACCAAAATGCTTCTCCGCATCTTCTTCATTGCCAAGAATAACATCACAATACTCTGTCAATGGGGTCATGATCTCTTCCGAAGACTTTCCATATTTCCAAAGCTTAGCCCTGTAATTCAGGTCTGTCGAAATCGTAATCCCTTTGGAACTTGCAACCTCAAGGGCTTCAAGACACGCATCAGCTGCACCTTGTGAAATGGCAGGAGTAATACCGGTCCAGTGGAACCAGGCTGTGTCTTTAAACACCTCATCCCAATCAACCATTCCTTTTTCAATCTCAGCCATCGCTGAATGCGCACGGTCATACACTACTTTACTCCCCCTTGACACAGCACCTGTTTCAAGGAAATATATCCCTAATCGGTCTCCACCATAGATAATGTTTTCTGTATTTACCCCACGTTTTCGCATTTCCATCATGGCGCATTCTCCTATGTCATTCTTAGGCAAGCGGGTCACAAAATCAACCGGGATGCCATAATTAGCCAACGATACGGCCACATTGGACTCGCCTCCGCCGTAGATGACATCGAAAGATGTAGCCTGGGAAAATCTATTGAATCCTGGAGGTGACAACCTCAACATAATCTCACCGAAGGTCACTACTTTTTTCATTGCGCTTATGGGTTAAAATCGAAAGGTCAAACTTCTGCTTGAACTAAGTATTTACAAATGTATGATGCAATAATTTATTCCAAATATGACTTGGGTTATGTTACTACTCCCAACCATTGGATCTTATAATACCTAGCTCCAATCCCCTGAGTTCCGCCAGCCCTTTTAACCTGCCAATTGCGGAATAACCTGGACTTGGATCTTTTGTCAAATCATCTAATAGCTTATGTCCATGATCAGGACGCATTGGAATCGAAGTATTTCTTTCTTGTTGTTCCTTTAATAGTACTGACATCACAGCATACATGTCCACGTTTCCTTCAAGATGATTGTCTTCATGAAAGCTCCCATCATCTTCAATTTTTACTGCCCTAAAGTGGATGAAATTGACGCGATTTGCGAATTTATTTGCCATGGCTACAAGGTCATTTTCACGCCTGGCCCCCAATGATCCGGTACAGAAACATAGTCCGTTGGATTTCGCATTTACAGCACTCAATAATTTTTCTATCTGCTCGGATCTGCTCACTATCCTTGGAAGACCTAAAAGGGAAAATGGTGGATCGTCAGGATGTATGGTCATATTGACTCCTTCTTCCTCGGCGACAGGAATGATTTCCCGCAAGAAAGCTATGATATTGCTTCTCAAGGCTTCCTCATCAATGTCAGCGTAAGTATCCAAGACATTTCGAAAGTCGTCCATTGTAGGATTGCTCTCAGTTGTTCCTCCAGGCAGGCCGGCTATTATATATTGTGTAATGGTTTCTTTATAGGATTCTGGCATGTTTTTAAAACGAGATTCTGCCTTTCCAATTTCCTCTGCGGAATAATCCTGTTCAACATTTTTCCTTTTAAGGATAAAAGCCTCAAAAGCTGCAAAATCAATTTTATCAAAACGAAGGGCCGATGCGCCATTAGGCAACCTATAATCAAGGTTGGTCCGTGTCCAGTCGACAACTGGCATAAAATTGTAACAGATAGTTTTTATGTCAAAGGCAGCCACATTACGAATGCTGGTTTTATAGTTCTCAATATAATCCAGGTATTTACCTCTTTGTCTTTTGATGTCTTCATGAATGGGAATACTCTCAACAACCGACCACTTCATTCCGGCCTTTTCTATAATATCCTTACGTTCCTGAATTTCATCTTTTGAGAACACCTGGCCATTCTTTAAATGATGGAGCGCAGTTACTACGCCAGTTGCTCCTGATTGTCTGATATCTGACAGACTGACAAGGTCGTTCGGACCATACCACCTCATTGTTTGTTCTAACCTCATACTCGATCTTTGATTTTGGCAAATTTATAAAGGGCTTGAGTCAATTCGTACTACATACAATATCCAATAAATATTATGCCTGGCTCCCCTTATGCAACTCATGGAAATGATTAATTGACATCGGTAATTTGTGGTATTGTGAGGTACTTTTCCTGATTATAACTTGTATCTGTGAAAAACCTGTGTATTTCCCTCCTTCTGTTCCTCTGTTGGTTTTGGGGAGAATCGCATTTAAAAGCGCAAATTCCAATCCGGCCAAACATTTATAATGAAAAAGGTGTCCGCACTGGTGAGTGGGTAATCTTATATGATAGCGCTTATCAGAATATTGTGAAAACCCCCGAAGAAGCGCACTACTATTGTCTCGCAAACATAAGAGATGGCAAAGTCCTTGGCCAGGTGGAATGTTTTTTTACCAATGGTGTCAAGCAATACGTAGGCCGTTTGATCTCCATCGAACCGGAAATAAAGCATGGCAAAGCCATCTTTTATCATCCCAATGGAAATGTGAAAATGCAGGTTATCTTCGATAATGACAGCATCTCTGGGCCTTTCGAAGGTTTCCACCCTAATGGCCTGCTCGAATCAAGTGGCAGTATGTTAAGAAGCAAGCGAGTTGGTGATTGGGAATACTATCATGACAATGGAGCCTTAATGGGTAAGGGTAAGTGTGAAAATGATGAAGAAACAGGCTACTGGGAAATTTTTCATCCAGATGGCAGCATGTCGAGTAAAGGAAATTGGAAAAATGCGCTTCAGGAGGGTTATTGGGAATATTATTATGAATCCGGTGCTATCAAATCCAAAGGAAATTTCATTAATGGAAATTTCGATGGCGATTGGCGTTTCTACTATGATGGTGGTGGGCTGAGTGATGCCTCTCATTACATAAATGGGAAACTGGACGGGAAATCTAAGGTGTATTACGAAAATGGGGCTGTCAAAAGTGAGGGGGGCTTTAAGGATGACCAAAGAAATGGATATACAATTTTTTACCATTCAAATGGGATGAAATTAGAAGAAGGGGAAGTTATCAACGGTAATTATGAAGGAGACTGGACATTTTATTATGAAGAAGGTAACCTAAAAGCCAGGGGGCCATACGCTGCGGACCTAAAAAATGGTTATTGGAAATACTATCAAAAAAATAGTGAGCTAGAATCTGAGAGCTATATCCTAATGGACAAATGGGAAGGGCCTGCAAAATTTTATCATGAAAACGGAGCGCTAAGCGCAGATGGCAATTACAAAAACGACTTAAAAGATGGGCCCTGGAAATATTACAGTAATGAAGGAAGGTACACGGGAACAACAAGTTATAAAGACGAATTAAGAAATGGCTTCTTTGAAATTTACTTTGAAAATGGCAAGCTTCAACAGCGAGGGGCCATGACCAATGACCTGAAATCCGGGGAATGGGAATTTTACCATGAAAATGCCCAACTCTCGCAGGAAGGTAATTATAAAGATGATCTGGGCCATGGTGATTTTGTGTATTATCATCCTAATGGCAATCTCTATAAGGCAGGAAGGATTGAAAACGGGAATAATATAGGTCCCTGGAAGTTTTATCATGAAAACGGCAACATCAAATCAACCGGGAATTATGTTGAGGGGCTGAATACCGGTGAATGGAAATATTATCATGAAAATGGGGCATTATCTTCAATCGGCATGTATGAAAACGGTAATTCTGTTGGACTATGGAAATATTATTATGACAACGGCCAGCTCAAAAAAGAAGGCCCTGAGTTTAGCGATGATCCGTATGACCTTTGGGTATATTTTGACGAGAAGGGCCGTAAAGAATCAGAGGGGTATTGGAAGAACGGAAAGGAACAAGGCCCATGGACATTTTATGATTCCCTGGGCAATGGTAAAGATTATAAATATAATCTTGGAAAAGTATTGAACTTCAGTACCCTCTACGACAGTGCCAATCATGCGGCTGAAAGAGGGGATTTTAAGGTGGCCAGGACGCTCATCAATGAAGCCAAAAAGAAATACAAACAAGAATTCGGCCCTGACGACATCAAGCGATCCGATATTTATTCTCTGACTGCAGATTACTATTTTGAAAAGAAAGAGTTTGACAAGGCAATAATATATTATCAAAAAGCGCTCGATCATGTCCTCACGCATCATGCTGACACCTCTTCCTGGTATACCGCCAATTTATCATCTATAGGGCTGTGTTATTTCGATCTTCTTGATTACGACAAGGCCGCAAGCACCTATTCTATAGTTGTTGACTTGATCAAACAAAGAAAAGATGGCTTGACGTCGGAGGTGTATGCGACGAACGTTCGTAACTGGACCAATTCACTCAAAAGAGGTGGTCACCCAGGTGAGGCACTGGCCATTTTGACCAAAGAACAAGAATACAGGATCCAACATGCAGACCAAAAGAAAAATATTGCAAGCAATTATATTGGTATGATTGATTACGCCTTTGATTTGGACAGCACTACATATTGTATGGCCATTGCTGATAGCCTCATCCGCTATGCAGAGAATAACGATCTTGTAAAGCATTGGACCTACCCATATGCCTTTTACTACAAGGGAATCCTGTACAGGGATGAAGCGCAATATGATAGTGCAAGAGTTAATTTCCAAAAAGCAATCGACGGTTACAGGTTTATGGGTGATACGGTTTATACCCAGTTCATTTATTCTCAAATTCAAATAGGAAATAATTATTATGGGAATTATGACTATCAGCAATCACTAAAACATTACAGCGTGGCCTTGGCAACTTGCGAAGAGCATGAGCTTTTTGACAGCTGGGTTTACCCGGAGGCACTTCATGCAATGGCCAAACAAAATTGGTCCCAGTCAAACACACCTGTTGCCTATGATTATTATAGCCAGACGCTTAAATTATTTGAAAAAACCAATGATATGAACAACATATCAGCATCACACCTTGGGATTGGCCTATGCCTCGCAGATATGGGCATTGAAAATTATGAAGATGCAGATTATCATTATAATGAAGCTCAAAAAGCCGTTGCCAATACAGGGTCATACAATAACAACTATGCCAACGCAGGAGTTATTTATACGAGGTTTCTTAGAAACCAAATGATTGACCTGGATAAATCCATAAATGTTATCAGGCAGGTTTTGTCATATAACCTCAAGTATGGTTCACCTAATCAGGGTTACCTTGCCAGTAGCTATTACGAGCTCGGGGAATCACTCAGAAAACTACAACAGTTTGATTTTGCCCTATATTATCTCGACAAAACCAATCAAATACTTGAGAAAGACCCCACCATTGACATTCAAACCTATGAAGAATCATTGAGGGCAATAGCCGATATCTACGAAACCCGTGAGGAAGATTATCAAAAAGCACAAGTTTTTAATTTGAAAGCATTAGCCGTGGTGGAGAAATACCTGGGAAAAGAAAGTACCCTCTATCCAAATATTCTTGCTGATGTGGCCGCAAATTTTTCATTACAGGAGAACAATCCTACTTCCATTCTGTATTACCAGGAGTCGCTGGATTTGAAAGCCAAACTTTATTCAAAAAATGATTATTCATACCTGCACACTCTTGTTTCTCTGGGTAATGCCATGGTAGAAAATAGCCAGTTAGCTGAAGGCCTGGCCAAACTAATATTGGCCAGAAAATCTTATGAAGAAAATGGTGACGAACTCCACCGCGATTATATCAGGTGCCTCGATTACCTGGGCGAAGCCTATGAAGAAAATGGTGAAACTGAACTTGCTGAGGAGACTTTCCTGAAAAACCTCCGTATTGCCAGGAAAATTTATGGAGAGGGTCATCCTGAGTATGCTGTTTACTTGAGGTATACAGGACAATTCTTCAGCCGACAGAATCAATATGACCTGGCTTATTATTATACCAAACCGGCCATTGATATCATCGAAAAAACATACGGCAAGGGATTACGCTATGCGTGGTATGCTGAAACCATGAGTTGGATCCATTACAACAGGGAAGAGTTCACGCAATCAATTGAACTCCGCGAAACAGCCGCCGATATCTACCTCGAAGCAGCAAGCAACAGTGAGTATGTTGATGCACTGTATGCCCTTGGCGGGATTTACCGCTCTATGGGACAGTATCAAAATTCACTTGATGCCTACAAAAAATGCAGCGATGTAATCTTGAAAACCGAGGGACGATACTCCTATTATATGACCCAGGCCATGATGGAATTTGCCAATACATATTTGGCATGGCGAAAACCATCCCAAGCCTTGGTATACCTTGATCAAATTCGCAATCTTTATGACAGTCTTGGTGTCAATCGATGGAATTATGCAGACCTGCACGATACATTTGGCCTGATCAATTACCTACTGGGTCGATACGATATAGCCCAAAGACATTTTGAAGAAGCCATCAATATTACCGATAGCATTTGGGGTAATGAATCACCACGAGCCCTGTTGTATCGGAATAATATGGCTCACAATTACATGTACAGAGATGATTTCGAAACTGCTGAAAAATTATGGCTTCTTGCAGGTCGTCAATATAACAAGGCAGAGGAAGGTGATCTGACACGCGTCAAGTGGCTCGACAACCTGGCAGCGCTTTACCTGGCATGGAATAAAATGGACCTGGCGGAAAGATATTGGAACGAAGTAATAGAAATACTACTCAAACGAATCACCGATGATTTCCCCTACCTGAGCGAAAGTGGAAAGGTAGCTTTCTGGGACGCATATAATGAAGACTTTGAATACTACAACAGTTATGCCTTGAAAGCTTCGCAATCTGGTAACCAAAGGGCTATCGGACAGATGTATGATAACCAATTACAGACTAAATCAATCCTTTTGAGTACCAGCAGCAAAGAACGACGCAGGATTCTGAATAGCGGGGATAGCACTACGATAAACAATTATCTTGAATATATCCAATTGAAAGAGCAATTGGCACGCTATTACGGGTTTTTAAAAGAACAATTGGCTGCGGATAATATAGATATTCCTAGCCTGGAACAGCAGTCGGGTCGCTTTGAAAAAGTATTAAGTATAGATGCCGAAACACTGGGCCAGGAAGAAAAAGCGTCGACTATAAGGTGGCGAAATATTCAACGATCACTAAAGGAAGGTGAGGCCACCGTTGAAATAATCAGGTTCCGCTATTTCCATAAAAAGGTAACAGACTCCGTGATTTACGTTGCTTTGATCCTTACCCCGCAAACCAGGAACCAGCCACTAATGGTTGTTTTACCCAATGGTAATGAGCTTGAAGACCGATTCGTAAAAGCTTACAAAACCTCAATACAGTTCCGACTGGCAGATGAAAGATCTTACACACAATTCTGGGAAAAAATAGATGTAGAGCTAAAAGGTGTCAATAAAATTTACCTGGCTTCTGATGGCGTCTTTAATCAAATAAACATAGGCACACTGTTAAGAAATGATGGTACCTATGTCAGGGACACTTACGACATACGGCTCCTAACCAGTACAAGGGATGTCTTACTTCTCCAGGAAGAAAGTAAAAAGAGGTCCCGTAATACTGCTTTCCTCTTTGGTTTTCCGAAATATGATTTGGCTCATTCAAATATTGAAGATATGCTGATCGAGCGGGGCATCTCGCGAGGTACCCATATTGAACGCGCACTGGACTTGTCGAGGTTTGGTTTTTCTGAATTGCCTGGTACTAAAAACGAAACGGAGGAGATCACCAGGATTCTTGAACAAAACAATTGGGAACCCAATCTTTATCTTGCCAACAATGCCCTTGAAGAGGAACTTAAATCCGTTTCCAACCCTACCGTACTTCATATTGCCACCCATGGTTTCTTTCTGGATGATCCGAAAGGTGGGGAAGATTCTATGGAACTGGGTGTGAGAACCGATGTTAGCCGGGAGAATCCATTATTGCGCTCAGGCTTATTGCTGACAGGCGCTGCCCAAACAGCTCGCGGTGAGACCAATCCCGGAATCGAGAACGGTATTTTTACAGCCTACGAAGCTATGAACCTCAACCTAAGCGAAACTGAACTTGTAGTGCTTTCTGCTTGCGAAACCGGTCGAGGTGAGATAAAGAATGGAGAAGGTGTTTACGGGCTTCAAAGGGCATTTCAGATTGCCGGGGCCAGAGCGATCATTATGAGTTTATGGAAAGTGGATGATAACGCTACACAATTACTGATGACTGAATTTTACAAAGCGTGGCTCTCAGGACTCTCCAAAAATGAAGCTTTTAGAAGAGCCCAGGACTACGTCAGAAATGAATTCAATCATCCATATTACTGGGGGGCATTTGTACTGATTGGGGCATAATTTCTTTCGGGATGATCGCATCGGAATTGGTCCTGATTCTGAAAACAATCTCAGATAAATACGGAAACTTAATCACCCTGAAACACACTCATCCGAACCTTTATGAATAAAGTTGCAATATCCCGTAATGCTTAATGTTTGCCACGTTT
>JAQCLE010000192.1 GCA_027592755.1 Bacteroidota bacterium
TGAAAATGGCATTGTTTTAATAAGTGGATGTGGCCACGCAGGACTTGCTAATACACTCGATTATGTACAAAAGATTATTCCTGGTAGACCAATTTATAAAATAGTTGGAGGTTTTCATTTGTTAAAACTTAATAATGATAAGTTAGAATGGACTGCGAAAAAAATGCAGGAAGCCGGAGTTAAATACTTTGTGGGAGCTCATTGTACTGGATTAAATTCAACATATTCAATACGTAATTTTTTGGGCCTTACACCAGAAAATGCCTTGGTTGGTTCAGTAGGCACCTTTATAACAATAAAAGGAATATTTCCTGGCTATATGGAATAATTACCGCTTAAATTTCATTTTTAAAAATATAAACCTTCAGAAAAAAAAATGGACCCAACAGTCCATTTTTTAGCCAATATTCCCAAACAATCATTATCTCTTAAGTTAATTGCATACAATGGAATAATAAGGCATACATGTTATTAGCACTTCGAACAAAAAATCACCAAGTCAAAAGTTGATGTAATTTATCCAGTTGATTATTTGGATGATACATAAGTAATTTAGAGTGGCTGTTTAAATTAAACTTTTTGCTGACGATATACACTAGTTTCATTTTTTTTCAGCAACAATCTTTTTCTCAAGTTGAGTAGGACTTGGTTTAAAGGAAGATTGATGTTTTGAAACTATTGCCTGAATATCAGAGACTACATCAGGGTGGTTATCCGCAAGTTCAAAATGCTCAAAAGGATCTTGAGCAAGGTTATATAATTTCAGTTTCTCCAATTTTTCAATTTTCTCGGGGTAACCCAGCGGATTATTACTGTAGAAATAAAGTTTAAACGCACCTTTTCTGGCAGCAAAAATTCGATCGCCATGGTAATAGAACATCTCATTTCGTGGATTTTCATTTTTGCCACGTAAGACACCTGTCAAATCATAACCATCATACTGTCTGTCATTTGGAACAGTTGCCCCAGCTAGCTGGCTAAAAGTAGGTAATAAATCCAATGTGCTTCCCATTTTGAAAATTACTCCAGGCTTTACATTTCCGGGCCCCCAGAAGATGGCAGGAACACGAACTCCTCCTTCATAACTTGTCCCCTTTGCACCAAATAATCCTCCTGAACTTCCACCTTGCGCATTAAATATTGCCCAAGGACCATTGTCCGAAGTAAAGATTACATACGTGTTTTTGTCCAGACCTTCCTTTTTTAAAGCATTTAGAATCTCTCCAACGCTCCAGTCAATCTCCTCAATTACGTCTCCATAAAGCCCTCTTTCACTTGTCCCTCTGAATGCATCTGAAGTGAACAGGGGAACATGGGGCAAAGAATGAGCGAGATACAAAAAGAAAGGTTTTGACTTATTTTCAGAAATATAGTTAACAGCTTCTTCCGTGTAGCGTTTTGTGATGGTGTTTTGGTTGGCCGGTCTTTCAATAATTTCATTGTTTCGCATTAATGGGACATTGAAATCCTGATAAATCGGATCAATGAACATTTCCTGATAGGTCCTTTCACCCGCAATCCTGTCCATATCATTGCTATAGGGAATTCCAAAATAATAATCAAATCCATGCTTGGTTGGCAGATATTCAGGCAAATGGCCAAGGTGCCACTTACCGATTGCGGCAGTGTTGTACCCGGTATTTTTCAGAAGCCTGGCTATGGTGTTTTCGGAAGCAGGTAATCCACCGTCCGAATCGGGAAATAAAACCCTTCTGGTGTTGCTGTACATTCCTGAGCGCACAGGCAATCTTCCTGTCATCAGCGCAGCCCTTGATGGGGTGCAGACGTTTGCAGCGACATAGAAATTTGTCCACTTCTGTCCTTCTGCGGCCATTTGGTCAATATTCGGGGTTTTAATAGTCGGGTTTCCATAAGTACCCAAATCACCATATCCCTGATCATCGGTAAAAATGATGATGAAATTCGGTTTTTCACTTTGAGCTTTAGCTTGCAAAGGAGGCAATATCGTCAGCGATACTAGGGCGAGGAAAATCCCGATTGCTCGCATTTTAAGGGAAGGGCAAATATTCATATCGATCGTTTTAAATGTGATATAATTAAAGTTTTTGTGGGTTTAATTGGATTTGGCTCCGGGTTTTTGCCAAGGCGTCTTGCCCCCTTCCTGAATATGCTGCATCAAGATGCTGTTCATTTCTTTATATATTTCAGGTTCAGATTTTATCAAATCATTTTCTTCTTTGGGATCGGTTTTGAGATTATACAATTCCATAGGCTGATATGGACTATTCTGTAAGAGTTTCCAATCTCCTTTTCGAAGTGCATGATAGGCTTTTCCTCCGTAAGTCAGTCCACCTTCCCTGCGTGTAAAATAAACAACTCGCTCCTCTTCTGCTTCTGTATTCCCCAAAAGCGTGTTTAGAAAACTTCTTCCTTCAACAGTGTGATTAATCTCCACTCCGGCCAGTTGAATTACGGTGGGATAAATATCCATGGACAAATTCAACTGATTGGTTGAAGAACCCGCAGCAATCTGACCGGACCAACTCACCAAAGTTGGAACCCTAAGCCCTCCTTCGTACATGCTCTGCTTTCCATCCCGGAGAGGGCCATTATTGGCTAAATCAGGAAGATGCCCTCCGTTGTCACTTGTGAATAGGATAATCGTATTCTCATACTGTCCGCTTTCTTTCAGAGATGTGATCACCTTCCCGATTCCATTATCCAGATGCTCAATAAATGCAATCAAATTCGACCTTTTCTCGGGTAGACCCGGATTTCTCTGTCTCACTCTATCAGACCATTCCTTGGGGGGCTGAACCGGAAAATGAGGCGCATTATAGGCCAAATAAAGAAAAAATGGTTGTTCGTCCTTTGCCTGTTCAGAAATATAATCCACCGCCCATTCTGTAAAAAGGTCAGTAGCATGTCCGGGAGGATCAATAATCTCATTGTTCAGCCTCATGAAATTTTTACCATGCCGTCTTTTGATCACATAGTCATCCATCATATCCTCCAGCCAGCCATAAAACAAGTCAAAGCCTTTCTGATTGGGTAAATTCGGCGATTCCAGACCCAAATTCCACTTGCCGATATGAGCTGTATGGTAATTTGCTTCTTTTAATTTTTGAGGGAGAAGAATAGTTTTTGGGTCAAGATACCCCCAGTTATTTTCGGGATGGGACCGGATCAATCCCGGCA
>JAQCLE010000082.1 GCA_027592755.1 Bacteroidota bacterium
TATTGTATCGAGGGCAATTTTTTATGAGTTTAAAGACGTACTGATACTCTCAATTCGGGCCAAGGCTTCGTCAACATTGTTCGCTTTACCTGCTGAAAGTATCAGTCTGTGTTTTTTCTCCCGCAACTTAAAAACCTCAGGGTGTGCCTGAATGTAGGACATCATACCACCAAAAACATCTGATTTATAATAATTTTCGAGGTGCTGTGGTGGAAAATAGCAATTCATTATTTGATTTTTAAGCGTAAGCTTCTCGAAGCCAAGTTTGATAGCAACCCATCTTATTTTCACCGTTTTAATCAATTCTAATGTGGACTCGGGAATCTTCCCAAACCGGTCATTTAAGGCATGGGTAAAAGCATCCAATTCCTCATCATTCTTGATATTGTCCAGTTGCGAATAAAGGCTGAGCCTTTCCGAAATATTTGAAACATAATCTTCAGGAATAATCAACTCCAAATCAGTTTCAATGGTGCAGTCACTGATGAGATTTCTTGCGGTCTTTTTTAAGTCCTCCTCAAATAGACTTTTGAATTCCGTCTCTTTTAACTCCTGAATTGCCTCATCCAGTATCTTGTGATACATTTCAAACCCAAGATCACTAATAAAGCCACTTTGCTCTTTACCAAGCAAATTACCGGCACCCCTGATGTCCAGATCCCTCATGGCGACTTTAAAACCAGCACCCAATTCGGTGAATTCTTCAAGCGCTTGTAGGCGCTTCCTTGCTTCGGGGGTGAGCAGCGAGGTGGGCTGAGATATGAGGTAACAGAAGGCTTTCTTATTCGATCGTCCAACCCTTCCTCTCATTTGGTGCAAATCTGACAAACCAAACATATGCGCCTGGTTGATAATGATGGTATTGGCATTGGGAATGTCCAATCCGGATTCAATGATATTGGTGGATATGAGCACGTCATATTCTCCTTCAATAAAACGCAACATTACTTTTTCCAGTTTGGAGCCTTCCATTTGTCCATGGGCAACGCTTATTCTTGCATCAGGCACTAATTTTAGAATAATATTGGCCACCGATTCGATATCACTGATGTGGTTATGTACAAAGAAAACCTGTCCACCTCTTCTTAGTTCGAAACTGATAGCGTCTCGAATTACCGTTTCATCAAAAACATGAAGCTCCGTTGTAACTGGCTGGCGATTCGGCGGTGGCGTCGAGATTATGCTTAAATCACGGGCCCCCATTAACGAAAAATGTAATGTTCGGGGGATGGGTGTTGCTGTAAGGGTAAGGACATCCACATTGATCCTCATTTGCTTCAGCTTTTCTTTCACATTCACACCAAATTTCTGCTCTTCGTCAATGACCAGCAAACCAAGGTTTTTGAAAGCTACATCTTTGCCCACGATGCGATGTGTACCTATCAGGATATCAATTTTGCCGTCTTTTACCTGCTGTAATGTCTTTTTAATTTCCTGTGAGGTTTTGAATCGATTGATGTAATCGACCTCAATTGGAAAATCATTTAATCGCTCCTGGAAAGTTCTCATGTGCTGGAGGGCCAGTATTGTTGTCGGAACGAGAATGGCCACCTGTTTTCCGTTTGTTACTGCCTTGAAAGCTGCTCTTATAGCTATTTCTGTTTTTCCAAAACCCACATCACCACATACCAATCTGTCCATAGGATGTGGTTGAAGCATATCATTTTTAACATCCTCAGTAGCTTTTGCCTGATCGGGAGTGTCATCGTATATAAAGGATGATTCCAGCTCAATTTGCATATAGTCATCTGGTGAATACGCAAATCCAGGCGCTGCTTTTCTTTTGGCGTACAACTGGATCAGGTCTTTCGCAATGTCTTTGACCTGTTTTTTGGCTTTCTTTTTCTTGTTCTCCCATTCAGGACTTCCCAGTTTACTGATGGATGGGGGATCCCCTTCCTTCCCTGCAAATTTTGAAATCTTATGAAGCGCATGAATGCTGGCGTATAACAGATCATCATCCTTATAAATAAGCCTGATGGCCTCTTGCATATGACCGTTTATTTCCACTTTATCCAAACCCGCAAATCTTCCAACGCCGTGGTCAATATGAACCACAAAATCACCCGTTTGAAGCGTTTTGAGTTCCCTGAGTGTCAGGGCTTTTGATTTTGATGTTTTGTCCCTGGTTTTATAGCGATGGAACCTTTCAAAAAGTTGATGATCGGTATAGCAGGTAATCTTTAAATCCTTGTCAATAAAACCACCACGTAATCCGGCGATCAAGCTGTCGAATTTCATTGAAGGGTCGATTTCCGAGAATATCTCCTGGAGCCTCTCTAATTGTTTGGAGTTTTCTGCACAGATAATATTGGTATGTCCCAAACTCTGCCATTTGTCGAAATCTCCGGCTATCAGATCGAAATTTTTCTTAAAGGGCGGCTGACTTTCCGTTTGGAACTCAAATTGCTGGCTGCTTTTTGTGGAGAATCGGTTTCCAAATTCTATCTGACAAAGATTATCAAGGCAAGCTTTAAATGATGCACTGCTTTCAAATAGCTGATCAGGACTTAGCAACACGCTTGTTTGACCCGATTTATCAAGGATCGCTGAAAATGCTGAGATGGCCTTCTCGTAATAATTGTCCAGGATATCAAAGGTATGTTTTATGTCTTTCACCCAGATCTTGCTGTTTCCGGGAATGTAATCGAGAAATGATTCGCGTTCTTCCTCCAGAAGCCTTGTTTGTACATTTGGAATGACATTGACACTTTTAAATTTGTCGATCGAAAGTTGTGTATTGGGGTCAAAAGTCCGAATACTTTCAACCTCATCACCGAAAAATTCTATCCTGTAGGGGAGATCTCCCGAAAATGAGAAAATATCTACAATACCTCCACGGATTGCAAATTGCCCGGGTTCGTAGACGAAATCCGTTTTTTCAAAGTCATAACTTATAAGAAGTTCCGACAGGAATTCATTATCGATTTTTTCCTCGACTTTAATAGTAAAGGTATTTTTTGTGAGCGATCGTTTGTTGATGACTTTTTCGAAGAGTGCTTCAGGATAGGTGACAATAAGTTCCCCGCCCGATGCCTTATTATTGATCCTGTTAAGGATTTCTGAACGCATGAGCACATTGGCGTTTTCGATTTCTTCAAATTGATAGGGCCTTTTATAGGAAGCAGGAAATAAGAGGATTTCTTTCCCGGCATTCAGGCTTTGCAGGTCATTAAAAAAATAGGCTGCCTCTTCTTTATCATGTAAAATGAAGACCTGAAACTGGTGATTTAAAAAATGTATGGCTGATGCTACAATGGCGTCCAGGCTACCCGTTAATCCCTTCAGTTGAATACTTTGCTTCCCCGCGGGTTTAATGATACCGGCAATTGATTGAATATAACTATCAGCCCTGTATGGCGTTAAAAACTCTCGTAAAATCAAGATTACTTAAATAATGGGTCGCAAATGTAACAATACCGTTGACCCGTTAGCGGGATAAAATGTCTAAAATTATGAAAATCAGTGAATCAAGCGTAACCGAACAGGGGGTGATTGCCAGATGACTTGTTTTATACATGAAACAGAAAAGGAGTAGTAAAAAAATCTACCGGATATAAAACTTTAGCACACAAGTTTTCGTTACAAGGATGTGACAGAACTTATAAAAAATAGGATTCAACGCACATAGATAAAAATATTGGTTAGGTTGGTGATTGGAGCAGGTTCTCGGCAACGAGGCCTGCTTTTTTTTATAACACCCTTATCAACGTAGTTGATTATTGTGATTCTTAAGCCTTTTGAACCGGACTTCTAATCGGGATATAGAAATCGGGACTTTTGTTAAAAATGGATTGTTTGCAGCTATACATGCTTAAGCAAAAGGAAACTCGATTAAGGGATAGCCGCGAAGAAAGCAAGGTGTGGGATGACTGCTTTGCGGTAAACCGGGAATAATCATAACTTTCTCTCTTTCGTTTTTATCTCCAGATCAAAATTGAATAATAGCGACTAAGGCTTACGGACTATTGGCGTGGTTGCTGGAAAATCGCGGCGGATGAGGGAAAGGGCTGCGTTGCCAGCCAGATGGATTGGAGCGATGGCGGGTGGTGCGTCCCGAAGCTTCGGGAGCCGTGGGTTATTGATTTTCCGAAAGGCTTTTGCTTCGTTTTTGGCCTTGCAAAAATGAAGGCCCCTCCGGCAGGAGAAAAGCTGGTGACTTGATTGAAAATGGATTCAACTGTAGAACTTTGAACAAACAACGAAATCACAACCACATGTATGAAGCATTAAGGGACTTCTGATGTTCCTGAGCCTAAAAAAATTAGCTAAATTTGAAAAGGCTGTTGACGCGGAGTTAACGCTTTATTCAAAGGTCAATAATCAAAATATGGATGTCATTTATTAAACTTCACCAGACTTCTTAAAAAAGCCGGACCTTCCTGGTAACCGACTACAGGCTTAACCTTTTCCAATGACTCATCCATAAAGATTGATGTAGGAAGGCCTTGAATCCCAAAAGACTTCACCAGCTCTCTTTCTGTTAATTGCTGCCCTCTAAAAGTTATCATAACGTCACTTTCAGCATCGATCCTGACAGCGTAGTAGTTTTCATTCACATAAGAAATGACTTTCGCATCCTTAAAGGTTGTTCTGTCCATCACTTTGCACCAGCCACACCAATTGGCATAGATGTCGATGAAAACATTCCGGGGATTATCTTTAATGAGCTGTTCAACTTCAGTGATTGATACCCAATTAATGGCTTCTGTATCCTTTTCAGGTGCTAAAACTCCTGAAAAAAACAGCACATAAAAAAGAAAGAAGTTTCCCATAATTTCAAATTAACGGATATTAGGGGATATGGATGTACATCAAATGAATTATGTACGCACTGGTCAACCTGGAGACCTTTCATGGCTTCATTAAAGTTTTACTCATCATAAACTTAGCTTTGCACCCAAATTTCATTTTTTGAAAACAAAATCATATAAGAAAGACAAGGTCAACATTGTGACTTTGGGCTGTGCCAAGAACATTGTTGACTCCGAAGTATTGCTCACCCAACTCCGGGGAAATGAAATTGATACGACGCATGAATCAAAAAAAGATGATGCCAATATCGTGATTATCAATACCTGTGGTTTTATTGAAAATGCCAAGCAGGAATCTATCGACACCATTTTAAGGTATGCCGACGCCAGGAAGGAAGGGCTGATTGACAAAGTTTATGTCACAGGTTGTTTAAGTCAGCGTTACAGGGAAGAGCTGGCAGCGGAAATACCCGACGTAGATGATTGGTTTGGAACAATGGAACTACCGCTTCTCCTTAAAAAATTCAAAGCGGATTACAAACACGAATTGGTAGGGGAGCGGATTACAACCACGGTCAGTCATTATTCCTATTTAAAAATAGCTGAGGGTTGCGACCGCCCATGCTCATTTTGTGCCATTCCATTAATGCGTGGCAAACACATCTCAAGACCAATTGAGGAACTTGTGCTGGAGGCTCGAAACCTGGTAAAGAACGGAACCAAAGAACTCCTGCTCATTGCCCAGGATTCAACATATTATGGCCTCGATATCTACAAAAAGCGAAACCTGGCGGAACTTCTGAATCACCTCGCCGACGTTGACGGCATTGAATGGATAAGGCTTCATTATGCCTTCCCGGCCGGCTTCCCGGAAGACATTCTCGAGGTGATGAATAACCGACCCAATATTTGCAATTATCTGGATATGCCCCTGCAACATGGTTCATCGAAGATCCTCAAACTGATGAGGCGTGGTACCGATCGGACCAGGACGGAGGCATTGGTCGCCAAAATCAGGGAAAAGGTGCCAGGAATAGCCATTAGGACAACCCTGATAGTTGGCCATCCCGGTGAAGAGGAAGAAGATTTCTCGGAATTGATGGATTTCGTTGAAAGTCAGCGATTCGACCGATTGGGGGTGTTCACTTATTCACATGAAGAAAATACCCACTCATATAATATGAGTGACGATGTTCCTGAAGAAGTGAAACATGAAAGAGCAAGTACCGTTATGGAATTGCAGGAACAAATTTCAGGAGAAATTAATCAGCAAAAGATCGGTCAATCATTGAAGGTGCTCCTCGATAGGAAAGAGGGGCGACATTTTATTGGCAGAACCGAGTTTGACTCACCTGAAGTTGACAACGAAGTATATATTGACGCTGAAAAACATTTTTTGAGGGTTGGCGACTTTGCTACCATTAAAATAACAGACGCCACCGAATTTGACCTTTACGGAGAACCTACGAATTAATGAACCTGGAAAGCATAACTCTTGATGAGGCGGGCTGTTTTTCGCCTCTTTTCACCGATTATATTAAAGGAGAAGAGAAACTAAAACCGCATTACGGTCCGACTCCTCACATTGAAAGTTTCCAAAAGCTGATTCTGGAAAGAAATTTCCCACAAAAGAGCAGGCAAATACTTCAGGAAGTTTTGCACAGGCAGTATGGAGGAATTGAGAAAACTGAGAAGGTTAAATTTAATCTCGATCTTATCACAAAAGACAATACCTACACCATCACTACCGGCCATCAGCTCAACCTATTTACCGGGGCACTTTATTTCATCTACAAGATTGTTACCGTAATCAACGCTTGTAAAAGGCTAAAAGAGCAATATCCCGATTCGAATTTCATCCCCATTTACTGGATGGCATCTGAAGACCATGACCTTGAAGAGATTAGCCACTTCAACCTTTTCGGTAAAAAACACCAGTGGGAGACCGATCAGGCAGGTGCAGTTGGTCACATGAATCCTCAATCCATTGCGGAGCAATTTTCAGACCTACCCGACAGGGGCAAATTTTTCATAGACGCCTATGCAGCGGGTAACACCCTGGCGGGAGCTGTCCGGTCTTATGTAAACATCCTTTTTGGGGACCAGGGCTTGCTGGTGATTGATGCGGATGACAGGGAATTAAAGCATCAGTTTTCGGAGGTTATACTGGATGATATTTTTTCCAACACTGCCAATCAACTCGTTGAAAAGGCGGCTACAGATTTGAATGCCCTTGGATATAAAACACAGGTTTTTCCTCGTGAGATCAACTTCTTTTACCTCGATGAAGGATTCCGTGGAAGAATTATCAGGGATGGCGACGTATACCGTGTGAAGAAAACTGAACTGGTCTTCTCGCCGGAAGAACTAAAAAAATTAATCCATGAATCTCCGGAAAAATTTAGCCCGAATGTAATCCTTCGGCCGTTGTACCAGGAAACGATCCTTCCGAATTTGGCCTACATTGGGGGTCCCGCGGAAATTGCTTATTGGTTGCAATTAAAAGAAGTTTTTGGGCATTATAAAACACCTTTTCCAATGTTGATGCCACGTAATTTTGCCCTGGTAATTTCAAAAACGGTAATGCGTAAGATCGAAAAAACCGGGCTGAGAATGGCTCAATTATTTCTTCCATTAGACAAGTTGAAAAAGCAGTTTGTAGCTGAGAATACCGATAAGGAAATCCACCTTGATCATGAGATCAGCCATGTAAGGGCTGTTTTTGAAACAATAAAGGAAAAAGCCATGGAAGTGGATAAGTCGCTTGGTGGTTTGGCGGGAGCGGAGCAGGCCAAAACACTTAAAAGCCTGGAAAACATTGAAAAAAGGATTAAAAAATCCGAAGAGCAAAATCAGCAGGTAGGCATTCAGCAAATTGAAAGTGTCAAAGAGAAACTTTTCCCTCATGGGCATTTGCAGGAGCGGCATGACAACTTCCTGAATTTCTATGTGAACGATGACAATTTCCTTCAGGAGCTGATGGATAAATTTGATCCGTTTAACTATTCCTTTCACATTTTTAAAGAGGAAGAAGTTCGGGAACCCGCCACTTGACGCAATATCCTCTGAGATGTCCCAATTGATGAATACCAAAGCAGAAGTTCGGAAGCAATTCCTGGATAAGCGTTTGAAGCTATCAGATGAACAAATTGCGATCCTAAGCCGTTCTGTGGCGTTAAACCTATTTGCCAACTTCCAATGGAAAAGAGATGAATTGGTCCATGTTTTTTTACCCATTAAAAGGCAAAATGAAATCGATACCTGGTCGATCATTCGTGATTGCTGGAAAATGGGCCTTCAGGTGGTGGTATCTCAATCTGATTTTGGTAATGGAAACATGTCTCACTTTTTACTCAATCCAGAGACCAGGCTGGTAGAGAACAAATGGGGCATCCCGGAACCTGTGGATGGCGAATTGGTAGCTGCCGCATCGATTAATATCGTGTTGGTACCGTTAATCGCGTTTGATACTAATGGCCATAGGATTGGATATGGAAAAGGATTTTACGACAAATTCCTGTCAGAGTGCCGCCCGGATGTCCGCAAGATTGGGCTTTCCTTCTTCCCTCCAGCAGATAAAATCAATAGTGAAGCCCATGACGTAATACTGGATCATTGCGTCACACCGGATAAGGTTTATAGCTTTTGATTATTCTATCATATTATACTCTCACAGTTGTCACTAAGCTCTAGCTTAGTGACCCATCGGAATCTTCCTGCCTCTATGATCCAAAATAAATTTTAGAAGATTTCTCTCTCCCGAATCCCGAGTACTCGGGACGGGTTCGAAATGACCATCTACCTCTGAATCCCCTCCTCGGAGGGTTTGGTGGTGGGTTCATGAGCCCTGCAAAAGATATTCACAGTTGTCATTAAGCTCTAGCTTAGTGACCGCATTCGAATACCAAGCGCTCACAAGATCCTCTACCAGTTCACTTCCACATTCTCCCCAGATTTTTTTAATTTTGCACTGACAGTAGGAAAATGACCCATAAGTATTTTCATTACGACAAAAATTACCTCCTAAAGCAAGCCCAAAGCGAAGCACAGGATCACTTGCTCCAAACGCTAATTGATCTTGTAAAAGAAAATTACCTGGCACTCCACAATCCTTTGGGGTTGATCGATGATGCGGTTGAAAAAGTTCTCGATTTCAGGGAAAATGACACTTTACTATTTGATGAATTCTATAACGATCTTGCCGCCATCTACCGGTACAAGTATGGCGAAGTCCAGTTGGAATTTCTTTGGGATGGAACATCGCATTTTAAAAAATACAGCCGGGACTGGGAAACCCAATTCATCAAATGGACCAATGAGTTTTGTGCTTATGAACCCTTTATCAAAGCCGTTTTTGAACTGACCGTATTCAAAACACAAATGACGAGGCCTGAACTGGCACAATCTCGTTTGAAGAATTTCCTCTTCAACCATTTCAACCTGAAAATCTATTGCTACAAGGGTATTGTTCAGAAGGATCAGGAATTTGCCTGAGGTGTATAAATCCAACTATATACAAATTGTCTTGTCCTGAAATAGGTTGACACAAACTTGCATAAAAATGCAAGTGTTGAGTTAAGGGAGGATTATTTCAGCGATGTGTTAAAACTTCAAATAATCTAAGAAGTGATCTCTGCATTTAGGCGGGAGGCTGGAAAATTCAGCGGGGTAAGCGATGGGATTGCGGGTTGAAGCCTGCCTGACCGGCAAGGCAGGCATTGAATTTTCTTGATTTTTCCCGCCCGGCAGACCGTTCGGACGGGTTGTTTCGTTTTTGCATCAAGGCAAAAATGAAAGAAAACAAAATAATAGGAATCTTCTCACCTCTATGATCCAACTTAAATTCTGGAAGATTTCTCCCCCGAAGAATCGGGGTCGAAATGACCATCCACCTTTGAATCCCCTCCAGGTAGGACTTAAGATCTAACTAAAAACAAATTCCCCTCCTCGGAGGGGTAGGGGTGGGTTTAAAGCACTTACAAATACTAAGGTGTATTCATGAATGACTCAATATCCATCTTTCAATTTCTTCCAACACGTTACCCATCCTGGTTTTCACTTCAATGTCATCAAACCTTAGAAAATGAATTCCCAATTTTTCCAATCGTATTTGCCTCTTGAGATCGTATTTTACTGAATCTTCGTGATTGTGGGAATCACCATCTACTTCAATGGCAAGCATCAAGTCTTTGCAATAGAAGTCGACGATGAATTCGTCAATAGGCCTTTGGCGATCAAAATCGAAGCCGAGCATTTGTTTATTTCTAAGTTCATTCCATAAAAGGACTTCACCAAGTGTCATGTTCTTTCGGAGATTCCTGGCAAGTAATTTTAGCTTGGGATTGTAGGGTATGATCTTCCGCTTTGCCATGAGGCTGAATATAGTGTTGATTGTAGAAAAAACCCACCCCTGAATCCCCTCCAGGGAGGGGAATTTTGAATCAACAAAACTCAAAACTCTCCTCCTGTGAGGCATCCATTTACATGTGGGTTGCCTGGACAATCCCCGACCTACTCTTAGATAAAGCGGAATATCTTGATACCCAACCTCTAAATCCCCTCCAGGGAGGAATTAAAAATCTAACTAAATCTAAATCCCCTCCAGGGAGGGGTAGGGGTGGGTTCATAGAATCTGCAGAAGAATGTTGGCGGGTAGGTCCTAAGACCTCCAACTAATGCCTTATCTCAAAACCCTTATAATGCTTCACCCCAACCTCTTCCTTCCTTACCTCATCCACCCGGGCATGTTTGGGTCCTGCTTTGCACCAATCAATTAAGTCAATGATTTTATCCTTGGTGCCTTCCGCCTCGATGAGTACCGAGCCATCACTTTCATTGGTCACCCATCCCTTTACGCCAAGATCCAGCGCCTTGGCTTTGGCGGAAGCCCGGTAAAACACACCTTGCACACGTCCTTTGACGCTTATTTGATAGCAGACCAATGTCAATTGGGAAGTTGTGAAGACTCAATTTAAAGCAATGGCATTGTAAATTCCAAACTTTAGCCTAAAGACTACTCATCCTTTTAAAAAACTGGTCAATACCCATTATCCACACATCTTTTTTCAATTGATACTCATCATCAATTGGTGCAATGATGAAACTTCTGGTGAGGCCCAAATCCGTGAGTGCCGTAAAAAACCTCTTTCCAGGTATAGGCCGAGCAGAGGCCTTACATTCAACGCCTATCATTTCCATTCCCCTCGTTAGGATCAGATCCACTTCATCCCCTGACGATGACCTGTAAAAAAAAGCGTTCCAATCGTTCATGGTGGTAATTATATTTTCAATGACAAGCCCTTCCCACGATGGTCCGAACATTGGATGGCCGAGGAGGTCATCATAAGATCTGATTTGAAGGAGATTATGCAGGATACCAGTATCCCGGATATAAACCTTGGTTGTTTTGACCAGCCTTTTTTTAAGGTTGGCATTATAGGGTTGCAACACCCTTATCATAAATGTCAGTTCCAGCAGTTCGACATATGACCGAACCGTGGTATGGCTCACTCCTAAAGATTCCCCGATTTTCGAAAAGTTAATCAACTGGCCATGGGAGTGAGCCAACATAAGCCACAACCTTCTTAGTGACTGTGGAGCTATGCTAAATCCTAGTTGTGGGATATCTCTTTCAAGGAAGGTGCTGACAAAATTTGTTCGCCACAACATACTGGTCTCCGAATCCAGAGCAAGAAGGCTTCTGGGAAAACCTCCCCGGTTCCAATAGTCAGGGAGTTTCATATTGCCGTTGATCTCAGAAAATATAAATGGTGTCAAATGCTCGTATATAATACGACCTGCCAGTGTCTCAGAGCTCTGTTTGATCAAATCACGTGATGCTGACCCCAGGATCAGAAATTGTCCGTTACGATTATTTCGGTCAATAACACTCCTGAGAATACTGAACAATTCCGGTTTTCGCTGAATTTCATCCAGGCAGATTAATTTGTCTTTATGCTGTTCAAAGAAAAGTGTTGGTTCCGAGAGTTTGTTCAAATCATCTGGTGCCTGAAGATCCAGGTAAAGAACATGGGATTGCTGTTTTAAATATTCTCGAATGAGTGTAGACTTACCACATTGCCTCGGGCCAAGGATTGCTATCGAGGGGAAATTATCAAGATTTCGAATAATAGAGCTTTCAAGTTTTCGTGGGATGTAAGTGTCCATTAATCCTCAAAATTAGACTTTTTTCATGCAAATTGAAAGTTAAACTTTCAATTTGCAGAGAAATCATCTCTCTTTTGTCTTATATCTTTGAAAATGTTGACTCGTCTTCAATTGCCAACGGTTGGTTTTAAAACTATCTGTCAACTTATACAACGGTGAAAAGCATCAACTGAGAATTTATTTTAAGACAATTCAAACCCACCCCCTAAGTCCCCTCCCAAGAGGGGACTTTTAAAATTATAACCAAAACAAAACTCCCATTAGGCGTAGATTATTTTGTTCTCAAACTATTCAAATATTCGTCAGGTGTCAAAACTGGCATTTCTGACTCTTTAAAATCCTTACCGTTTCTTGTAATCAATATTTTACAATCCATTTTTATGGCACAATAGTATTGTAAAGAGTCCTCAAAATCCGAAAATTTTGACGATAAGCCTTTATCAACAATTTTATCTGTCAAATCTGAGGTCTCAGCTATTACCTTGAATTTACGTATCTTCTCCTTAACCAGTTCTTTGCCCTCAAATCCTGAAAGTAAATAATAAACAGTAGAGTATGTTAAAGCTGAAACGACCAAATCAATTTCGCCTTTATCGGCAAGTGTCGCAATCTTGGCAGCAGAATTATAAAAAGGTTCTCTTTCTCCAAGCAAATCCAGAACAACATTTGTATCCAGGAATAATCTATCTTTCATTTGTACTTCTCTGCTAAGTAATCGCCATATTCTTGTTTATAATCAAAATCTGCTGGAAGTTTCACTCCAGTTTGCATACTTTTAACAAATGGCGATATCTCAATATCATTATCAACCCGGTTATATTCTTTATCAACCAATGATTTGAGATAAGACTCAATCAAGCGAGAAAGACTTCTTTGATGTGATGAAGCATACTCTTTAGCTTTATCAATCACCAATTTATCCAGTTTTAATGTCAATTTTGCATCCATAGCTCATAACGTTTAATACGTACAAATATACAAATTTAATCCGTATCAATCAAGTGGTAATTTTCGTTCAGCTAATTTACGCCTAACGTTTTGGCTATGAGCAGTAGCGACTCCCAAGAGGGGACTTTTAAAATTATAACCAAAACAAAACTCCCCTCCTCGGAGGGGTGGGGGTGGGTTTGCTCTTTTATCTTTTGTCTAATAAAATCTATTCCTTCCTCACCCTTCTCACTTCATCAATCCCATCATATTCGATTCTTACCAGGTACAGCCCCGGATTAAAAGATTGAATATCGAAATTAAAAATATTCAGCCCTTCTAAGAGGTCAGTAAATCGCTTGTGCATTAGTATTTTCCCATAAATGTTTACGATGGAGATGTTGAGTTCATCTTTGACTTCTGGAAGAATAATGTCCAGCCTTAGATTCCCAGTGGTCGGATTGGGATAGGGCTGTTGGATAATCACCTGCCCGTCGAAGCGGACACAATTTTCATTATTACCCGTTAGGATTTCTTCCTTGTCAGTCATTGTTAGTTTAACACACAATAGATCTACCCAATTCCGTAGCACGGGAAGGGAGAAATTTAAAGTATGTGTAAAAAGTGCTGATTTCAGGAGTTGTTTGTCATACGCTTCGAATATTCTCACTTCGTTGTTCAGCCGGATCTCGATGTCAAAACCATTGATGGGCAGCGTGCCTTTATTGGCGCCTTTTATGACAATATTGATTTTATCACCATTGACTACTGGAATAACTTCAGACAAGGCCAGGTCGGTTTCAGGATATAACACCTCAATTACCTGGGTAAGCGTATCGGTGCATCCGAATTCATTCGTTGCGACAAGGGACACATGAACGTCACCTAAATGTTGGAAGAGCCAGGTGGTATTGTCATCGGTACTAAAAGGTGTGGCATTGTCATTGAGAAACCATTGATAAGCTTCCGCACCGGTGGAGGTGTTGGTAAAGTTCACCGAAAGTGGTGGGGGTCCAATTAAAGTTGAAGCGACAAAGTTTGCCACGGGCTGAGGATGAATTTCGATGGTCTTACCAATAAAAGTACTGCATCCAAGCTGTGAGGTAACGGTAAGGCTAATATTGTAATTACCGGGCTCATCGAAAACAAATTCTGCAACTGCTCCATTTGCGGTTCCCAAACCATCAAAATCCCATACCCTGGAGACAATAGGGTCGCCCTCTGCAATGCTTTGGTCTTCGAATAGTACCGGGCCGTTGGCACAGGCTGTTGAATAGGTGAATTCCGGCACGGGCAAGGAGAAGATTTCCACAGTCTTGCTGATACTCGCTGTACAATTATTAGTACTGGTCACTGTCAATCCTACAGTATAACTACCGGGCTGACTGAAGGTGTGGCTGACGTTGGCAGTGGTGTACACATTGGATTCGATTTCCCAATAATAGTCTGTGACCGGATTGTTGTCAGAAACGATCGTTTCATTGATGAATAACATTTCCTCACCAAAACATTTGGTTTCAAAGCTAAAATCAGGGACTGGAGGCGGAAATGGGCTCACTGTTTTAACGATGACATCTTCACATCCATAATTGGACGTTGCAACAAGCCCAACTTCATAGGCAGTACTTTCCGCAAATATCGTGGTGGGCTCACTGATATTTGATGTATCTCCATTTCCAAAATCCCAGGACCATTGCGTGATATTTGCGGATTCAACAGTCGTCATATCAATAAATGTCACTTCCCCTCCTACACAGGCCAGGTCATTCATAAAGTCTGCTTCAGGGTTGGCATGAACACCAATAAGTCTTGACAGGGTAGTTACGCAACCGAGATTATTGGTAGCTGAAAGGGTAACGGGATATTCACCGATTGCTGAATAAACATAGGCTGGAGAAGTTTGACTCGTAAATCCTCCGTCACCAAAATCCCAGGAAAAGCTGGTGATACCATCCCCTGTAGTGAGATTTTCAAAGATTGTTTCTTCGCCGAGACAGGCATCGTCAAAATCAAAATCGACCTTTATGCCTATTAGCCAGGCCACAGCAAGTCCCAATATGTTCGCCTCCATAAGATGGGTATGCACAACAGCCGGCCTTATTTTGATAAGTAGTTTTACTAAAGAAAGGAAGGTTTTCAGGTAATCAAATTTCAAGTTACAACTGATTTCGTAACAGGGAATATCTTTTTGTTTCAGAAAAAGAGCCAAATCGGAGCTCTTATCTCCAATCAAAACAAAAAATAGATGAAACCGGGATTGATCGATCTCATTTACCAACCATTCAAATGCAATCGCTTTATTGACCCTTGAAATGACATAAACTATTTTCATCTATCCTCAAAGATATTTCTATTCAGATCAAATAGTCTGCGCTGTAATGATTATCTCATAGATTTTGTATCTCCATTTTTGAGGAAGGATACGCAGCCAATTAAACCCGTCAATCGTTCGGATCCAAATTGGTAAGGAGAAAAATCGATAGATGAGGCGTTTTAAGCCTTTATACGGCTTATACTTTGGCACATTGAAGTCATTCAGGGCGTCTCCATGAATAGAAATTAATCGTAGATGGGCCGTCTTGTATTGTTGCAGCCTCATGGCATATTGTTGACAAGTAACGGGATCATGATGAAAGGCAATGGCTCCGTGATTAAAATAGAGTGAAATATTTTGTTGATATGCCCGCATGGCCAAATCAAAATCTTCCGCATCGGTAAGTTCCTCGTTGAATCCACTGACCTTTTTAAACGTCTCTTTCTTGAGAGCAAAATTCGCAGCCGTGAGAAAAATACTTTTTTGGGTTAAAGGATTTGACTGTGTCAGGAGATTTTCCTCCCATCGGGTAGATAGAAAAGCTTTGAAGTTTTGAAAATCTGTTTTTTTGGAGCTTTCAGAATCCAATTGACGGCCAACTGAAATTATATCCGGTTTCTCACCCAATAAACTCATATGGGCCTGGATACAATCCTGCGCTATTTCCATGTCATCATCAATAAAAATGAGGACATCCCCCTTTGCGTCTCTCGCTCCCCTATTTCTTACAATCGATCGACCTTTATTTTCCTGATTAATGATTTTCAAAAATTCTATTTTCCAGGGATTGGACTTAATAAAACTAAAGGTATCATCTGTGGAACCGTCGATAACTACGATAATCTCATAGTCTGTGAATGATTGTACACTTAAAGAGGTCAACAACCTTTCTATCTTATATCTACCATTGAAGGTAGGAATAACTATAGAAGCGGTCATCGAATTAGTCATTTCACGGTATTTCGCAACCATCCAGGAATAAACTGACTCCGGAACAATAGTTTCTCATAAAGCCGAACATCCTTTGCTTTCAAAAGTTTGGGGTTGATTTGAGAAAGTAATTTCCTGGCAAGACTGTCATTTTGTTGATAATATGTTTCATCGGCTTTTTTAAGAAGGTAGTAATGGATAGCCGATTGGGATGAATCAAAAACAATGTCGTCAAGGTCAATAGAATTGTCAATTCCCAATGCTGCAATTTGCTTAGCTTCATTTAAATTATTAGCCAAACATAAACTGTGAAATAATGTGTTGGTCTCTATTTCGAATTGTTTTTGATGATTATTTGTTTTTGAAGAATCATGCAGTCTAAAATTTACAAGTTTATCATCTATTTCTTTAATCCCTTCTAATCCGAAAATTGCCAAGTAACGAACCCACCAATCTTTATCCATGACGAAATTAAGAGTGGTTGTCAGTAACCCCATTTTGTCAACAACTCGCTTTCGAAAAAAAGTTTCAGGTTGATCAATTCTCGCCCAGCCGATAGTTTTGGATAAGTTTTCTGGGTAAATGTCCGTTCCATTTGAATAGCTGACTACTCGACCAGCTTCATCAACTATTTTGCTTTTCCCACAAACCACATTCGTTGTTGGGTTATCAAAAGCCTCTGCGACAAAAGTTAGCGCATCAGGTTCATAGAAGTCGTCAGAATTCAACCAATTGACTATTTCTCCCGTGGCCATTCTCAGACCCTTGTTGATGGCATCGCTTTGCCCTTTATCGGGTTTACTTTCCCAGTACGTAAGATGTTTTTCAAATTTATTTATGATGTCGGCACTTCCATCCGTGCTGCCTCCGTCAAATACATAATATTCGAGGTTCGGGTAGTTTTGGGAGAGAACAGAATCGATGGTCTGTTCAATAAATTGCGCCTGATTAAACGATGGCGTTATTATGGTGATTTTGGGATAATCCATCTAAAAAACACTTTCAATTTAAGCTGGTTTATTAGAAAGCTTATTTTCCATGTGGTTTAGGTCAATCAGGTTCATTTTACAAACACAAAATTTCATCAAAACTTGGTCCAAGATTTTCAATGGAATTCAACTCAGCGTAGGCTTGAAATTGGGCTTTTCCAGATTTTCCATTATTTATGGAATCTTTGAGTGATATCAAATCTTTGGCACAAATTTCAACATCCACCTCGGAAGTTGTAATCCCCAATCCATAGGATTTGACATCTTCACCAATGCAATATTTTTCAGTTGCTATTACTGGCTTTTCGAAGATAGCAGCTTTCGTCAGACGATTGCTTGTGCTTGAGAATTCTTGATATACCAGGAATGGAAAATCCAAAGCACAAAAAACGGCATTATAGTCGGCACCCTCTTCTATCCTTCCAAACTCGAATAGGCAGTTTTCTGGCTTTGAGTTTACAAATATTTGCCATTCTCTTTTTTCCTCTTGAGTCATATCTCGATCGTTAAATAGTCCAATAAAAGCAAAAAAGAAATCCCCTAAGTTCGGATGTTCCGAAAGTCTTTTAAAAAGCATTAATCCCTGTTGCTTAGATAAACCAATTATACCTGTTACCGATCTATCTCTGGCTTTTAATTTTATTCTTTGGACGAGTGCAAGGTCTTTTTTTGGCGGAGTTCCATCAGCGATTTCGGGAAACACGACAATTTTCTTCCCTAGAAGCCTTCTTTTATACTGCTCAACAATGCCTCTGTCATGGATTGCAATTCCGAGGCAATTCTTTGATGTAAGGACAACATCCACTCCCGAAATACCTACAGGTTTGTCTTCTGATTTGCTAAGCCTCATATGACGTGGGTGAAAATAAAGGCCACTCCACTTGTACGGGAAAAACCATCGTACAATTAATGGATGCAAATAGTTAACCAAATAAGTGTCCAACCAGGCAAAAAAAACAACATCAATTTTTAACTCCAACTGCCTCTCCTTTCGTTTAATGAGCCGTGATATTTGCCGCCAGTAATTGAGCCCCTTGATCATTGAATTGAACCTCCCGTAAAATTTCGGCTCCGAATGTTGCAAGTCAAAATCTTCAACAAAGAGTTCGGAGACAGTCCCCAATCGGGTTTTTACCCAAGGTAGCAAGTCTTGTTCGGTATTCTGATGAAAAACAATAACCTTATATCCTTTTTCGATTAAGACCTGAACAAAGAAACGCATAAATGCAATGTGATGACCTCCTGAATGTGGGTCAATTAAGGCAATTACCTTCATCTAATTGGTTAATTGAGATTGAGAAAACCTCTCATGTATTTCCAATAGTATTTCGCTGATGCCATATTTTAATTCCCAATTTGGATAATGAGCCCTGAACTTCGTTAAATCACTTATCCACCAAATGTGGTCTCCAATGCGGTTGTCAGAAGTGTACGAATACTTCATCTCTGATCCGGTAAGCTCTTCACAGATTTCTATGGCCTCTTTCATTGAACAATTCGATTCACGTCCTCCGCCGGCATTATAAACCTCTCCTTTCCTCGGTTCCTGGTAAAAATGCCAGAACATATTGATCAGATCACTGCTATGGATATTGTCTCTAACCTGTTTGCCCTTGTAACCAAAAATCGTATAATGATCACCACTGATAGCACATTTCATGAGGTAAGATAAAAAACCGTGAAGCTGTGTCCCGGAATGATTTGGACCAGTTAGGCACCCCCCACGAAAGACCCCGGTTTTCATGTCAAAATACTTTCCGTATTCCTGAACCAATACATCAGCCGCTACTTTTGATGCACCAAACAAGGAGTGCTTTGACTGATCGATCGTCATGTTCTCATCTATCCCATTTTCAAAATATGGATGGTCTGAAGAAATCTCCCATCTGGTTTCATGCTCTTCCAACGGAAGCCCGTTTGGCGTGTCGCCATAAACTTTGTTGGTGGATCACAACTATCCGAAAGTCTAATTTCAAAAAACGGATAAAATAGCGGAAAAAGTTCAAACCTTTGAG
>JAQCLE010000083.1 GCA_027592755.1 Bacteroidota bacterium
AAAAGATTAAGTGAATATAAAGTTGTTAGTTATCCAATCTATTTCTAAAAACAGTAACCCCCTATTTTGATCGATCTCATTGACAGCTTACTGAGAGGTAAGAACCATGCCTGGAATGATCCATTCAAATGGAGGGAATTAGATGGAGGGAATTAGAAGGAGGCCATTAACTGATCTATGTCATTTTCTTCTTATCCCAAATAACAATACTTTGCTTGTCAATTTGGTAACACGAGGTAAGAAAAAAATATACACGGTTTTAAAGAGCATATTCTTTAGGGTGACTTTAAAAATTACTGCCAACTATGAAAATGGATTATAAAGCCTTAGTCGCTCTATTTCTTATGGGCATACTGACTTATTGCTCCAGTCCGGAAGCAGAAAACCAGCGGTTCCAAAAAAAGAAAGCGCCGAAGGAATTTCACTTTACCGCATTACCAGAAAAAGTGAAAGCTCCGAATGATAACCTTACTACCCCACAAAAAGCTGAGCTGGGGAGAATGCTATTTTTCGATCCCATTCTGTCGGGTAACAAAGATGTTTCCTGCGCCACCTGCCATCATCCGGACAATGGTTATGCCGAATTCAGAGACACTTCCATTGGAGTTAATGGAAAAGGACTCGGATTGCGGAGAGTATTTAATCAGCCCAACGAAATTCCACTTGTTAAGAGAAATGCCCATACCATTCTAAATACGGCCTTCAATGGCATCAATACCAATAATCGGTATACTCCAAAGGAAGCACCCATGTTTTGGGATAATAGGGTATCGAGCCTTGAAAGTCAGGCATTGGAACCTATTAAAGCCTTTGAGGAAATGAGGGGACCCAACTACGTTGAAAAGGATATATTAGATGAAATCGTAACTCGTTTAAAAGCCATTCCTGAATATCAACAGTTATTCGAAACTGCTTTTGGAGATGAAAAGAGCATCAATGCAGGTAATGTAGGAAAGGCCATTGCGGCATTCGAAAGGACTTTGGTAGCTAACAATTCCCGTTTTGACCTCTATATGCGTGGAGACGACGAAGCCATTTCTCTCTCAGAGAAAGACGGATTTGAATTATTCAAAAAAGCCGGATGTGTTAATTGCCACAATGGGGCTATGTTTTCAGATTTTAAAACGCATGTATTGGGTGTGCCCGAAAACAAGAAATTGTCAGAACCAGACAGTGGATTTGAAGCAAATTTTGCCTTCAGAACAGCTAGCTTGCGCAATCTCCGTTTTACTGCTCCCTATATGCATAATGGGAGCCTGACCACATTGAATGAAGTACTGGAATTTTATGAAGACATTTCCCAGGGGAAAGAACGAAATCCATCTGTGCATAAGGTTCAATTTGACTCTCTTGTCAGCGAACTGGAGCTAACTGTGAGAGACATGGCACCAATTATATCGTTTTTAAATTCATTGAATGACTCTGATTTTGATAAAAAAATTCCCGAAACTGTCCCTAGTGGATTACCTGTTGGAGGGAACATTCATTAGTTGCAACTCCTAATCAGAATATGTAAACGGTAAGAATTCCCAAAGCAACAAAGAAACGATAAATTAATGATAAAGAGGCCCAACTTTGCCATCTTCACTAGCAACAAGCAACAATCCTTTAAGTATTCTCTTAGTGTGTAGTAGGATAGTATCTCCGAAAGGTTAAGTACTTAATTGTCATTACCCAATTAGTTAAAATGAAGTGTTAACTACATCGATTAGGGTGCTTTGTATGCAAAATGAATACAAATAAAAAAGGAGCTACTCCTTGTTTTGGATGTAACTCCTTAGATTAGATTTATCAAGTGACCCCGACAAGATTCAAACTTGTAACCTCCTGATCCGTAGTCAGGTGCACTATTCAGTTATGCTACGGGGCCATAAAAGCAACTTCCTAATGCAAACACTCATTTGTAAGTAGGTCACTTTTTTTAAGGCCACAAAAGTAAGCATAGCAAATCAAAAGGAATTAATCTTTAAGGAATTAAACTATCTTTGCCGCTTCAAATTTTTGAGCAGGCGTCCGAGACTTGTTAACATGAAGCAATCCATCTTTATTCTTCTTTTTCTAATACCACTTATATCCATTTCAAAGAGCTTATCTGACACAAATGGTGTTAAAGCACTTAGGGAAAAACACCGTACGATGGCATCACCGGACATCCCGGGCAACCTGGTCATCAACCTGGGTTTTAATGTGCTCAGCAATAAAGCGTCCACAATGGATACCCAGTTTTGGGGTTCCAAATCGCTTGGTCTTTATTACACCTTCAGCCTGAACAATGAGAGCTCTTCCTTTAGTTTCAATGCCGGTATTGGTGTTGGATTGGAAAAATATGCGTTGAAAGGCAACACCGCACTCAACCAGAAAACAGATCCGACACTTGGGCACATTGCCTATATTGAAACTCTGGCTGATGATATTAATGTGAAAAAATCGAAGCTAGCCGCCAATTACCTGGAAGTCCCTGTGGAATTGAGATTCTACTCCAACAAGGAACGCCGTGAAAAAGGTGTATATGTTGCTCTTGGTGCATCTGCAGGAGTGCTTTATCAATCCCATACCAAGCTAAAAACGAAGCAAGATGGCGTCAATTATCAAGTAAAAAATCGAACAGATTTTGAACTCAACCCTTTAAGATTTTCAGCAATTGCTCGTTTTGGTTTTGCAGGATTCAGCTTCTACTACCGCATGGGACTATCCGAATTATTCAATTCCGGCAATGGTCCGGAAGCCGCACCTGCTAAGTCAAGCAGTTTCGGCATCTCATTCGTAGGATTCTAAATTAACCCCGCTGCCCGGCCTTCAAAATGAATTCAGGATCTTTGAAGAAGCCTCCAAAATCATTCTTCCAATTTTAGATATGATCACTTTCTGCCAAATTAAATTTAAGGTGATTGAAGCCACCTCAGTGGCAAAAGTGATGCTAAAAGTTGGTAAGGAAGGTATCACAGGGCTTCAAGTTTACCCTTCTCATATCATTGAGGAGTTGGCCGTTTCAAGTTTACCTCCAGAGAATATCAACACATGATTGCGGTAATTCAACGGGTATCAGAAGCCTCAGTAAGAATTGATGGTGCAATAAAATCCAGTATTGGCAACGGACTTTTGATCTTACTCGGAATCGAAGATGCCGATGGTGATGATGACATTACCTGGCTTTGCAACAAGATGATCAACCTTAGAATTTTCGATGATGAAGAGGGCATCATGAATAAGAGTTTGATTGACACCAACGGAGAAATCTTATTGATAAGCCAGTTCACATTACACGCAAGCACCAAAAAAGGAAACAGGCCTTCGTACCTGAAGGCAGCCAAATCGGAAATTTCGATCCCCCTCTATGAGCAATTCATTGATGAGTTGCAAACAACTTTGGGTAAACAAGTTGGCACCGGTGAATTCGGTGCTGATATGAAGGTTAGTCTTTTAAATGACGGACCGGTGACTATCATTATTGATTCAAAGGACAGGAAGTAGGAATGATAAAGCTTGAGAGTTTGCAATACATTCAATTCTAAACTTCCCCACAGTTGTTTTATCTTACAATATGAATTCGATAGTTGTAAGTCCAAAAGATAAAAAGGAACTGAAATTCGTTTCCAAGTTATCACAAAATTATGGAGTTTACAGGGTTCATCAAGACCATTGTTGCGTAAGTCGTTACAGGATTGATTTAGGCACAATTCCTCTCAGCCATAATTGAAATCGTTTCCCCCTATCGGCTTCAGAATCTGGGTTAAAGGAGAAAGTTGTTTCCCAAGCATTTTCTGGCTTCAATTCTTCCACCATTGTATTAAATAGATTTCCAGCGATTGTAGAATCATATATTATAGCAATGCACTCTGTATTTAAATTAGCGCTCCTGGGGTCCAAATTAAAAGTTCCGATCACGGCAATCTCTTTATCGATCACCATGGATTTTGCATGCAGACCGAATTTTGGAGAATAATCTATTTCCTTCTGCAATGCTCCTGTCATCACTTTATATCGAATTGCTGCATCTGGTTTAAATTCATAAATATTCACTCCCATTTTCAAAAGTGTTTCCCGCTCGCGTTGGTAACCGCTAAAAGCTTCCAGATTATCTGTAGATAACAGGCTATTGGTTAATATTTTAATCTCCACCCCTCTTTCTACAGCTTCTTGAAAAAGTTGCTGGCTTAACTCCGTTGTTACCAGATAAGGAGACTGAATAAGAATTGACTTTTTGGCCCTGCTGATCAAAGCAATTAAAGAATCGGTACTTTGCCCACCTCCACTTAACCCGCTCTCTCCTATGTTTTTTCCTGGTAGATCGGAAACGAACGATACATTATCTACCCAAACCATATCTCCGGATTCTTGTATTTTCTTAAATATTAAAGGAACAGATTTAATCTTTTCACGAACCTGTGGCCAAAAATTGATGGGATTACAAGCATATTGATGGAGGTATTCGAATTTGACCTCCGCATTAATTTCCGAATCGACAACACTTACAATATCTGAAACAGGAACACTCAGGTTGCTATCCCAAAAAAGGGAGAAAGAGTCTCCAACATCAACGGCAGCTTTTCCTATCAATAGGACATCTCTATCTCTAAAGTTGTATTCATGATCATAATCGAAATATTCATCCGCAATATTTCTACCTCCAGTAATCACGACTTTATCATCAACTATAAAAGTTTTGTTGTGCATACGTTGATTAAACCCTCGAAAATCTGTACTCATGCTGTACAGTTTTTCAGGTAGGTTTTTACCGATATTCGATGTTGGATTATATATTTTAATAGACAAATTAGGATGTGAGTCAAGTGCCAACAACTCATCGGCATCTGCTTCAACCATGATATCATCTACCAGAAGTCGAATTTTAACACCTCTTTCAGCAGCCCTTAACAAATAATCCACTGCAATTAATCCGATATTATCTGCAGAAAAAATGAAATATTGAATATCGATGGATTTTTCAGCTGACTCACTCAACCATGCTCTGAAGATCATGGAAATGTCTCCTTCCTCCAATGAATAAACACCAGTTTTAGAAGCTGCCTGTTCTGCTATTGAAGCCTGGTTTTGGGCCAGTCCTACAATTTTATTGGCATCAATTTGAGAACAATAATCTTCGTTAATAGCCTGGTATTTGTTTTCATCAGACGTGCAGCCCAAGAGAAAAAATACAACGATTACATATTTCATAACTTGTAAGCTTTTTGTAATCTTAGGAAAATCCAAGCATCTTTTTCAATTCTATTATAGCCTGATTATCTCTGGTATTTTTTTGTACCGCAATAGCACCGAAAAGTGCGAGTAAAAATGAGAACGCGTAGAATCCCTTTTCGCTAGGCAAAAGTTCTGCATTCCATAGTCCTACTATCAAAAGTAAAATTGCAAGAATCGTAGAAAACCAGCTCAGGCCATAATAAATATCTGTAACTGGAATCCCCTCCAATCGATCACGCACCGGCCTTCTGACTGATATCACAGCGAAAAGTCCGTGCATTAATACAGTGAAGTAATAACCTTTTTCATTTAATAGCATATCCGCTCTACTTATATCTTTCTATTGATACCAATCGAGATGAAGTTGAAGTTCATTATAAAAATCCCAACTTACCCCTCACCCTATTCATTACCACTGAAATAACATCCCTCGCCTTCTCTTCTCCAACAACAAGCTTATCATCCACTTCGGAGGGATTATTAATCAGGTAATCGAATTGTTCCCTTATGCCGGCAAACTTCTCTACCAACAGTTCGAACAGCTCCTGTTTCGCATGGCCATAACCATAGTTGCCACCGAGATATTTCTGTCTCAAACTTGCCGTTTGTTCATCATCTGCAAGGATTTTGTAAAGGGCAAAGACGTTGCAGGTATCCGGGTTCTTTGGTTCTTCAAGTGGCGTACTATCGGTTACAATGGCCATGATATTCTTTCGAAGTGCCTTGTCCGTTTGGAAAATGTCGATGGTGTTACCATACGACTTGCTCATCTTATTGCCATCAGTACCGGGAATTACCATCAACTGCTCATCAATTTTGGATTCAGGAATGACAAATGTCTCTCCATATTTGTGGTTGAAAGCGTAGGCAATATCCCGCGTGATCTCAAGATGTTGCTTTTGATCCTTTCCGACAGGAACGAAATCGGCATCATATCCAATAATATCCGCAGCCATCAACACAGGGTAAGAAAACAAGCCAGCATTAATGGCACTCTTTTTACCTTTCCCAATCTTATCCAGTTTGTCTTTATAGGAATGCGCATTCTCAAGCATTGGGATTGGCGTGAAACAACTTAAATACCACGCCAGCTCACAAACCTCTGGTACTCTAGACTGACGGTAAAAAGTGTTGGCATCGGTATCAAAACCAGCGGCTATCCATGCCGCCGCCGTCGCCAATGTATTTTCTTTTCGCTCAGCCCCGTCTGTCACTGTTGTGACAGAATGCAAATCCGCAATAAAAAAGAATGAATCATTCTTCGGATTTTTTGACATTTCAATGGCCGGTAAGTATGCCCCCAAAAGATTACCCAAATGCGGTTTCCCTGAACTCTGAACACCTGTTAAAATTCTTGCCATATTTATATGCCTCTTTCAGGGACAAAGAAAAACAATTCGCTTACTTTACACGCTGAAATTTACCGAAATTGTAAGCTCCTGCATTTAATCTGGAATATTTGAATTCGTCAATCCTTTAACAAATTTTAACAGGCATCAATTTTAATGATGTTTGAATAATCCTTCCATGCTTTATAAAATTGCACCCAAAATAATTAAGTGCTTCCCTTGATCATGGAGACAATTGATTTGAAAGTGAACAAAGACCGTTGAGATGTCGATAATAGTTGAGAACCTAACAAAGGCTTACGGACCGCAAAAAGCGGTGAACAATATTTCCTTTGAGATAAAAACCGGGGAAGTGGTGGGTTTTTTAGGGCCAAATGGTGCCGGGAAAAGTACCACCATGAAAATGATCTGTTGCTATATGACCCCAACAAATGGGGATGTCAAACTGGATCAATACTCCATTCTATCCGAACCTGAGGAAATAAAAAAACGAATCGGCTACCTGCCGGAGAATAATCCGCTTTATACGGACATGCCGATCATTGAATACCTGCGTTTCACAGCAGAAATTCAAGGCATGGAGAAATCAAGGATCTCTGAAAGAATCCATGAGATGGTTGAATTGTGTGGGTTGGATGTTGAAAAACATAAGAAAATTGGGGAGCTGTCAAAAGGATACCGCCAAAGGGTGGGCCTGGCGCAGGCAATGATTCATGATCCCGAAGTACTTATTCTCGATGAACCAACCACAGGGCTTGATCCAAACCAGATCATCGAAATCAGGAAGTTAATCAAGAAGCTGGGGAAAGAAAAAACGGTACTATTGAGTTCACATATTTTATCGGAAGTTGAGGCCACATGTGACCGTATCCTGATTATTAATAAAGGTCGAATTGTAGCAGATGGTACCTCTTCCACACTAAGACAACAGGCCCAGGGGCAGGAACTTCTCACAGTACAAATCGAAGCCGCTAACGGAGAAGTTCAAAAGGAATTACTCAAGCTTGCTTCTGTTGCTACCGTTGAACCCGTCGAGGATAAAGATGGTTTCTTTCGGGTTCAAAGCAAACCGGATTCATCGTCCCGAAAACCTGTTTTTGACCTGTGTGTTAAAAAGAAGTGGTACCTCACTGAAATGACCGGCATAGAGACAAGATTAGAAGATGTTTTCAGGGAACTAACAAACTGATAGAATGAGCAAGATTTGGACAATATGTAAACGGGAGTTTGCCTCCTATTTCGACTCACTTATTGCTTATGTGATGTTGATCTTCTTTTTGGGCCTTAGTGGATATTTAACATGGCTGTTCGGCAACAACGTGTTTACAATAGGCCAGGCTGATTTGGGTGTGTTCTTTGATTTTGCAGCTTACTGGTCACTTTTTCTTTTTATCCCGGCCGTTACAATGCGGAGCCTCGCAGAAGAAACCAAATCCGGGACAATCGAACTTCTAAGCACCAAGGCGGTGACTGACTGGGAGATTGTTGTTGGTAAATTCATCGCGGCACTTTTGTTGGTTGTCATTGGACTGCTCTGTACCCTACCCTACTATGTATCTGTTAGTTTCCTTGGTGATGTAGATCACGGTGGAATTATTGGAGGGTACTTCGGTTTGATATTCTTGTCTGCATCATATATCAGCATTGGCATATTCGCCAGTAGTCTGACCAACAATCAGATCGTAGCATTTCTACTTGGTTTACTGATCATCCTGTTTTTCCATCTGATTTTTATGCTCCTGTCATTCAGTTTTACCGGGGTTATTGGTAATGTATTTAATTTCCTAAGCATGAAATCTCATTATGATTCCATCTCGAGGGGTGTTTTTGACTCACGCGATTTGATCTATTTTGTGACAATCATTTTGCTTGGACTCACCATGGCACAAGCCATGTTATCAAGACGAAATTGGCAAGCCTGATAAAGTAGCTAGTAATATGAAGAAAAACGTTTTCATCCAAATAGTTATACTGAGCGCCATCCTGTTGGTGATTAACCTGATATCCAATCAACTTTATTTCAGGCTCGACTTTACTGCAGATCAACGCTATACTTTGAGTGATGCTACAAAAAATGTCCTGAAGGATATTGACGATGTTGTATCCGTAAAAGCATATTTCTCAGAAGATTTACCCCCGCAATTACTAGGCAACCGACAGGATTTTCTTGACCTTTTGATCGAATATGAAAATCGAAGCAATGGTAATCTTGTCTATGAGTTCATCAATCCCAATGAGGATGAAGAGAGCGAGTCGGTGGCCCAGCAAAAAGGCATTAGTCCTGTGGTCATAAATGTTACCGAACGTGACCAGGTACAACAAATGCGGGCCTATATGGGTGCTGTTATAGAGATGGGTGACCGAACGGAAATAATACCTGTCATTCAACCCGGAGCGGCAATGGAGTATGATTTAACTACAGTCATCAAAAAAATATCCATTGAAGACAAGCCTAAACTTGCAATTCTGCAAGGGCATGGTGAACCTACAATTAATGCGATTGTTCAACTGGTTCAGCAGCTATCGGTTCTTTACGATGTGGAACCTTACACCATCACCGGTACTGAGGAGATACCTTCGTTCTACAAGGCATTGGCTATCATTGAACCCTCAGATACAATCAACACTGCCCAGCTTAACAGGATTGATAATTATATCAACTCCGGAGGTAATGTGTTTGTGGCATTTACTCCGATGAAAGGTGATCTTCAATCAGCCTTTTTGCAAAGATCACCAGACATAGGGCTCAGAGCCTGGTTATCTTCCAAGGGCATTCAACTTGGAGATAATTTCATTGTAGATGCTGAGTGTGCCTCCGTTTCGGTGAGACAACGGCTAGGCCCCTTTGGCATGGTAAATACCCAAATACAATTTCCTTATTTCCCAATAATTAAAGAATTTGCGGACCATCCGGTGTCTAAAGGACTTGAGTCACTGATGCTTCCTTTTGCAACAACGATTTCCGCCAACCGAAATGATTCAACCCTTCGGTTAATACCACTGGCCATGAGCTCAGATAATTCCGGATTGGTACCTCCCGGAGGAATGATTGATATCAATAAGAAATGGAGTGAAAGTGATTTTCCACTTCAAAATGAGACACTGGCTGCAGCTTTTGAAGGAAGGCTAGGTAGTAATTCCAATGCGAAAATGGTTTTAGTCACCAACGGTACCTATGCGGTAAACGGCGAGCCAGAAGCCGGGCAACAGCAACAAGTAAATCCTGATAACATCAGTTTTACTTCCAATGCCATCGACTGGCTTTCCGATGATACCGGCCTGATAGACCTAAGGACAAAAGGAATTACTTCCCGACCGCTTGATCAGATTGAGGACGCTACCAGAAACCTGATAAAATATGGTAATGTTTTCGCCCCAATTCTGCTAATTCTTATCTACGCTTTTATTCGCAAGCAAGCCAATGCAAGAAAGAAACAAAACTGGATGCAAGGAAATTATTAATTGAGATAAAAAATCATTAGCAATGTTAAAAGGATTCTCCAATATTAAGCTCCTTATGGTTTTAGGTGGCCTTTTGGCTGTTTATTTAATCATTCATTTTACCGGAGGAAAAACCAAAAGTGCATCGCTTCGATCAACTTTGGTTGAACTCGATACAGCCAAAGTAACTGCCCTGGTAATTGAGAAAGGTGCGGAGCAGTTACAGGTTTCTAAAATTGGAAAAGATTCCTGGGAAATTGAAATCGAAAATGGAAAGAAAGTAGTTGCTAAAACTTCAACTGTTAAAAATGCAATCACCAATCTCCTCACTTTAATACCCAGTAGATTGGCCTCCAACGATCCGGAGAAATGGAAGGATTACCAGGTTGATTCAACTGGAACACGCGTGAAGGTATATGAGGGAGATGAGAAGACGCTGGATGTAATTCTGGGTAGATTTGGAGTTACCGATCAGAGGTCATACCATACCTTTGTAAGGCTTGAAGAGGATAATGAAATTTACTCGGTCAATAATTTCATGAGCATATCATTCTCACCAGATCCGGCATCCTTCCGAGAGCAAATCTTTTTGCGAACAAAAAAAGACTCTCTCAATACCATTACTTTCAATTATCCCGACAGCGCATTTATCTTACGGAAAGTTGATAGATACTGGCTGGTTGATGATGTCCCGGCTGATTCGGCAAAAACAGTGGCATTTCTCAACAAATTGGGTTATGCCAGCAGCAAGAATTTCGTCGATGATATTATGAGCTTCGGACAGCCTTCGTTGACTGTGAGGCTCTCTGCTAATAACGAGGATGACATCATTGTCTCCGGTTATCAGCTTCCAGGTAAAGGGTTGGTGCTTAACTCTTCACTCAACCAGGAATCCTATTTTGAAGACGCTGCGCTCAGCGATAAGCTGCTGGTAGGAAAGGATTATTTCCTCGCCTCAGGAGGCTAAGTCTTTTCCTACTGATTAATGCCAGCTTTGGCCCATACCTCATCGATGTATACGTCATCCAATTTTTCACCATTTCTGGTAACTGATTCGGCATAATGCTCCCATTTGTTGCCATCAATATTACGTCTGAAATTTATCACCGTTCCGTATAAGGCCTGTCTTGAAGAGTAAAACATCAGAGGGTTTTCAATGTACTTATCTCCTTCGATTTGATAAGTGCCTGCACCCGTTCCGGAAACGTCACCATCATCACTGGATTGGACCCAGCAAAAATGAGTAGGTGTTAGAAGTTTAATGTAATTGACAAATTCTGGATAATTGAGTACAGGCCCTTGAGGGCTTTCCCGAAAACTCACCAATTTCTACGTTGCTATCATTTCAGGATCGGCCTTGCCAGTCAACGGAATCAATTTCCAGATTTCTTCAATGCGCAATGAATCAGTTACCGCTGTTTCTGCTGTTTCGGGATCAAACTCCGATATCTTTGCATAACCGTTGTGATACCATTTTCCATCCTTGAAGCTGGCCTGAAAAAGGTTCTTTTGTCCTACAGAACCAGAGGACGGCGGATAAAAAAACTCAATATTTTCAACATAGGTTGATCCCTGGTACTCATAAGTTCCACCTCCCATTTCCAATAATTGCCCATTCTCCCTTTCATATCTTAACCAAATTACATGTGTAGCATTAATGTGCTTTTGCTTTACGTCATCACTGGAATATGTTTGCATCTCTCTTACGCTATCAGCGCTAGGGTCTATGAATGATTCAATTTCCCATGATCCCGTCAAACTTTTTGGATATTTGGAATCACTATCGGATGTATTAGTTGTGTTGCACCCCACCAATAGTGTGATAAACAACAGGTAAAATAAGTTACAGCGGTTCATCATTTTTACAATTTGGTTGATTGACATGATAAAAAGGTAAGAAATTATCCGCTTAAAACTAAATTGACTGAAGAATAATTGGATTTGATCAATGCATCAACTTAAATATTAACTCTTTTAATAGCTGACCATCTGTTGGATTTACGGCATCAACACCCTTAGACCTGAGGTCGGCCTGTCTTAAAAATCCTATGTTCCTGATTACCTGGTTTAAGGGGTATTTATTGGTTGCGGTGATGTACTCATTTACAAAAAATGGGCTGATTCTCAATTTGGATGCAATTCCCCTTTCAGAGCGATCCTCAGCGTGATGAATGAGCAATAGTTTTGAGTAAAAAGAGTAAAGCATCGCAATTGTCAATAGCAATGGATTGGACTTGGGGTTATTAGCAAAATAATTGACTATCTGATTGGCCTTGAATACGTCTTTAAAAGCAAGTGCTTTCTGAAGTTCAAAAGAATTGTATTCTTTACTTATACCAACATACTTCTCAACAAGGGTTGGGTCAATTGTTACCTTGTCTTTAAAATTAATTAGAATTTTGTCGATCTCATTTGCCAGGCGCTGAAGGTTGTTCCCGATATTCTCAGCAAGAATGAATGCAGCCTTTTCATCAATCGAATGCCCTTTTTGTCCGGTATATTTTTGCGCCCATTCCGGTAATTTATTGTCATATATTTTTTTGGAGTTGATAACTATGGCTTTCTGGTCTAAAACCTTCGCCAGTTTCTTCCTTTGATCAAACGGCTTGTGCTTGTGGCTGAAAAGCAAAAGCGTCGTGATAAGTGGGTGCTCGAGGTAAGACATCAGCTGTTCCTGCCCTTCCTGCTTGTTCAAATCCTTGATCTCCTGCGCTTCCTTTACAATAACCACTTGGCGCTCAGCCATCATTGGAAATCTTCTGGCCTGATTGAGTACCTGGCTCATGTCAACGTCCTTCCCATAAAGTATGGTCTGATTAAATCCTTTTGAAGCTTGATCAAGTACGTTTTCTTCTACAAAATCAGACAGCAGATCAATGTAAAAGGGTTCATCCCCATGTAGAAAGTATACCGGAGAATAGTTCCCCTTTTTTAGATCATTAAGTGTAGATTCCCAAGTATGAGCCATATTCAAATGTTGGGTCCAAGTTATTATGAAAATACCCCCTGTCCAATGCAGCGTATGAGTTGAAAAATTTATTCCAAACAACGGTTTATTTTTCTGAAAAAGGTTCGATTAGCTTTAGGATACGCTTACCTTTAAACCAAACAGACTCGACCAGCGATGGTGGTTGATCAGCTAAGTTGCATCTCCAATTTCGCAACTTATTAAGGCCACATGGACTGACCCTCTGGTGGCCTTTTTTCTTTATCCAATTGTAAATCCCAGAATAAGATACAAGATAATAGTAACCACTCCGGAAATCAGTGCATATGGTAGCTGCGTTCTTACATGATCGATATGATCTGAGGCAGAAGCCATCGAAGAAATAATCGTGGTATCAGAAATGGGAGAGCAATGATCCCCAAACACTCCTCCACCTAACGCAGCGGCAACTGCGAGATACACGTTTGATCCAAATGATTGTGACATGGGTACTGCTATTGCTATCATTATGGCAAATGTTCCCCACGAAGTACCTGTTGAAAACGCAATGAAACTGCTGGTTATAAAAATAATGGTTGGTACCAGCCCAGGCGATAACCAATTTCGGGATATTTCAGCAACATAGGCACCTGTTTGTAATTCACTACACAGGTTGCCGATTGCAAAAGCAAAAACCATGAGCAATGCCATATTTAACATGCCTGACATTCCCTTCAAACTGAGCTCCATCATCTCCGCAGGCTTCAAAGTGCTACTGATCCAGTACATCAAAAAAGCTATCAACAGTGCACCAAAGACAGAATAAAGAACGGCAGATGATCCGGAGCCATTTCCAATGGCTTGAAATACCAATGAAAACCATGGGGCTTCAGGATCAGCACTACTATCCCAGCCAGTATAAATCAGCATAAATGGCATAAGTAAAACCATTGAACCAATGGGCACAATCATATTCCTGGCTTTTAGAAGCGTTTTATCATCCGGATGCATGACGAGGACATCTTCTGGAATCATCGGTCTGGAACCTTCGGCCATCAATTTCCCTTCTTCCAATACCCGCTGCTCAGCTCTTTTCATTGGGCCAATATCTTTTCCCTTTGTGATAACTATTACAACTATAAGCAGCGCAATCATTGGATAAAAATTGAAGACATAGGCAGAGAAAAGTGCATTCAATGGTTGATCAAAATGCTGGGCTGCCAGCAATCCCATGATAAATGCTCCCCATGCATTGAAGGGAATCAGAATACTGGTAGGTGAAGAAGTAGAATCACATATATACGCCAATTTCTCGCGGGATATTTTAAGGCGATCAAAGATTGGTCGGTATAATGTACCTACCGTAAGAATTGAGATGTTGGTTTCAACGAATATCAAAATCCCTGTGAGCCCGGCAAGCAATTGGATAAATATCCTGTTCTTACCAGGTGATTTTTCATCAAGGCGCTCCATTATGGTGTTAACCCTTAAAACAAAGCCCCCCACGCCTCCAGATCGTTGGATAAAGGCAATGAGAGCCCCAACAAGCAATGTGAACATTACTGTTTTGGTGTTGCCGTCGCTTTTAAAAGTATCTACGAGACCCTGCAAAGCGTCGAATGTACCCTCGAGTATGTTCCCTTTGTTAATAATTACCCAACCCAACCAAATGCCAGCAAACAGGGAAACATACACCTGTTTTGTTCGTATCGCCAGGGCAATTGCCACGACCGGAGGAACTATTGACCAGAATCCATATTCATGCATTGGGCTAAAATAAAGGAAAACAATATTATCCTCTTTCAAAACCACTATCAACCTGGTATATCCATCAATAATCTGGCTTTTAAAGTCTATCGAAGCCAGCGTTCTATGAGTTTTGAATCAAGAATATTTATGATCTATATCATAAAATCGATATGACGCCTCGGATACCTTTACCCGAGTTAATCACCATCAAAACTTCATACTTATGAAATTAAAATTGACACTCCTCTTGTTGCTTCTTTGGGGATGTGGAGGGAGCTCTAATACCGGAAATAAAGAGGAAACACAAGCGACAAACACACCACCCGTAGTAGAAGCTTCTGATCCAATGCTTAATATGGGCATCGGACCAGTGAAAAGTGTCACTCTGGGCCAATTGAATCAGGAAATGGCAGATCAAGGCAAGTTGGTGTATGAAACTATGTGCACTGCCTGCCATAAGCTTGATAAAAAATTTATTGGTCCCGCTCCTATTGGAATTCTTGAAAGACGATCACCTGAATGGATCATGAATATGATCCTAAACCCGGTTGAAATGACACAAAACGATCCGATAGCACAACAACTACTTATTGAGGCAAATGGTGCCCCAATGGCTAACCAGAACCTTACCGAAGAGCAGGCAAGGCAGGTACTCGAATACTTTAGAACTCTTTAGATATCAATCACTAAAACGCATATACTCATGGAACAAAGATTTAATAATTTTGCTGCATTACTGATCATGATTGGCATTCTTTCAAGTTGCGGAAGCGGTGGAAATCAGGGATCAGGAGCACTGGTTTCAGATGCCGCATCTCAGGTTTATGTACCACCAGGCCAGCATGATGAATATTATGCATTTTTCTCGGGCGGCTTCAGTGGGCAATTAACAGTCCATGGACTACCCTCCGGAAGACTACTCAAAACAGTACCTGTTTTCTCAGTGGATGCGGAGAAAAGCTACGGTTTCAATGAAGAAACCAAACCGCTGCTCAACACATCCTATGGGTTTATTCCATGGGACGATGCGCACCATCCTGAATTATCTCAAACTAATGGAACACCCGATGGTAGATGGATTTTCATCAACGGAAACAATACGCCAAGGGTAGCTAGAATTGATCTTAGCCTGTTTGAAACAGTTGAGATTATTGAATTACCGAATAGCGGTGGGAATCACTCGTCTCCCTTCACAACACAGAATACTGAATATGTTGTTGCCGGAACCAGGTTTAGTATACCAGTTCCACAAAAAGATGTGGCTATCAACTCTTACAAAGACAACTTTAGAGGTGCCCTTTCTTTTATAAGCGTCGCACCCGAAGGGGAAATGGAAATTGCTTTTCAGATTTTAATGCCTGGTTACGATTATGACCTTGCTCATTCAGGGAAAGGAAAATCTCATGGGTGGATGTTTTTTAGCTCCTATAATACAGAAGAAGAACACACCCTTCTTGAGGTCAACGCATCACAAAAGGATAAAGACTTCATTGCTGCCATCAATTGGAAGAAAGCTGAGGAGTACATTCAACAAGGAAATTTCGAGGAGATGCCCTCTTCTTATGTTGTAAACAGATATGATGAGTCAACTCAAATGGCTTCATCAGAAAAAAGAACTTCTGTTAAGATTTTAATACCGGAAAAGTGCCCCGGATTGGTCTATTACCTCCCAACGCCAAAATCTCCTCATGGGGTTGATGTTGACCCTACAGGTGAATACATCATAGGCAATGGTAAACTTTCATCTGATATGACTGTACATTCCTTCACGAAAATGCAGGCAGCCATTCAGAATGAAGCGTTTGAAACTGTAATTGATGGCATCCCAGTACTGAAATATGAAGAAGTAATGGACGGTGTACTCAAACAAGCAGGCTTAGGCCCATTACACACTGAGTTTGACAATAAAGGAAATGCTTATACTTCCTTCTTTATTTCATCTGAAGTTGTGAAATGGGATCCCAAAACAAGAACGCTTCTGGACAGAGCACCAAGTTATTATTCAATTGGTCACTTGATGATTCCCGGTGGTGATAGCATGAATCCCTGGGGAAAATACCTTGTTTCATTAAACAAAATCACAAAAGACAGGTACTTGCCAACAGGTCCGGAATTGGCTCAGTCAGCTCAACTTTATGACATCAGTGGAGATAAAATGAAACTCCTGCTTGATTTCCCAACTATGGGCGAGCCACACTACGCCCAGGGGATAGCCGCAAGTGTGATAAAAGATAGGCAAGTTAAGTTCTTTAAATTGTCAGAAAACAATCACCCTTATGCTGCGAAAAGTGCTGGAGAAACCAGGGTTGAGAGGCAGGGAAATACAGTACATGTTTATATGACTGCTATCCGAAGCCATTTTACTCCTGACAATATTGAGGGAATCAAGGTCGGTGACAAGGTATACCTACATATAACTAACCTCGAGCAAGACTGGGATGTTCCTCATGGGTTTAGTGTAATGGGCGCATTAAACGCTGAATTGTTGATCATGCCTGGGCAGACAGAAACACTTACCTGGGAACCACAACGCGAAGGTATAGTTCCCTTCTATTGTACAGATTTCTGCTCGGCGTTGCACCAGGAAATGCAGGGTTATATCAGGGTTTCTGCTAAAAATTCTGACGTAGCGCTGAAATGGTCTTTAGATGAATAACTTTTTAATCAACAAATGATGGGTAAGGGGTGGGATTCGTTCTACCCCTTATTTACTAAATATGAAAAAATATATAATAATTTTCTTCATTGCAGTTCTGCTTCCTCTTAGTTTGTTCGTGTTCCCAATGTGGAGCATCACCCTTGAGGCACCACAATATCCTGGAGGAATAACTATGTACATCTGGATTTCGAAGATTACCGGGGAATCTGAAGCTACCCTACAAAACATCAACATTCTGAACCACTATGTGGGTATGAAGTATATTGAACCTGACCAAATTCCGGAATTACAATATTTCCCATATGTTGTTGTCGGAATTGTTGCTCTCGGACTTATTTTCGGATTTATTGGGAATAGAAAATTATTCTTGGCCTGGACAATTATTATGGTTGTCATAGGCATTTTGGGTATCTATGATTTCTACTTATGGGAATACGACTATGGCCATAACCTTAGCCCGACTGCCCCAATAAAAATAGAAGGAATGGCTTATCAGCCACCACTGATTGGATCCAAAATGCTCCTCAATTTCAAAGCAGACTCATGGCCAGCCACCGGTGGAATACTTTTAGGCTTCTCAATCGTATTAGGATTACTGTCATTTTACTTATCAAACCCTTCAAAAAATTGGAATTTAAAATCAAATCAAAAAGAAAAGCATTCCGTGCAATTTTCCTGATCATTCTTTTGAGTTCCTGTTCAATTGAAAAATCTCCTATACAATATGGGGAGGATCATTGCGCCTTCTGTACAATGAAGATCGTACAGCCTCAATTTGGCGCAGAACTAATAACTGATAAAGGTAAAGTTTACAAGTTCGATGCGGTGGAGTGTTTGATCAATAAATCATTAAAAGATAACTTGGAAGGCAATTTGAGTTATGTTGTTACATTTGATAATCCGAAGACACTTACTGAAGCTGAACAATGCATCTATCTTAGATCACCAAATATTCCTAGCCCAATGGGTATGTTCATAAGCGCTTTCAAAACAAGATTTGAACTAGAAAAACAACTCGAAATTAACGGTGGTGATATCTATTCATGGCAGGAATTGTTAGAAAATTTCCAAAATCTTCCTGATTTGAGGATGGTTTCCCAAAGCCGTAAATAATTCTCAATGCTTGGAGAATCAAAATCCCAAATAAGAATTTGGACTGTGTGCTTCAAACATTTATTCCTCCCGGTATCCTATTGCTCTTCAATCGCCGTTATCATAGTTATACTATTTAATCCATCCACATCAATTGCCGGGGACACACTCTATGTCGGGTCAAATAATAAAATAAAATCACAACTATCCGAAAGTCTAATTTCAAAAAACGGATAAAATAGCGGAAAAAGTTCAAACCTTTGA
>JAQCLE010000084.1 GCA_027592755.1 Bacteroidota bacterium
TAAGGACCATGAATCATTAAATTAACTTTAATTATTAATTCAAAACATTAAGAAATCCCTTTTGCAACCTAATTACATATAATCAAAAGCAAAGAAATCACTATCCATACCCATGAGACATTACTTCCTTTTCACCCTATTAATTTTCGCTTTTTCTTTTTGCAGTAAACCTAAAAATACAGAGGATCAACTCAACCGTAAATTTGTTGATGTGGCTGGAATAGATTCCATTATTAAGCCTGGAGAGAATTTTTTCATGTATGTGAATGGAAAATGGTACGATACTGCGAGGATTGCCGATGATCAGGTAGGAGTGGGTTCTTATTCTTTTTTAAATATTCCACAACGTCAGCTTTTGGAAAATATTTTGAAGGAAGTATCCACTCAAACTAATCCCAAAGGAAGTAACGAGCAAAAAGTAGGGGACTTTTATGCGTCTGGTATGGCTACTGAGGTAATCAATGCTCGTGGATATGAACCAATCCTATCCCTCTTGGGTGATATAGAACAAATTCAGAATCTATCTGAAATGACAGCATTTATTACCACTCAGATCAGTCGCGGGAATAATTCCATTATCGGGATGAATGTATCTCCCGATCAGGAAAATAGTAGCATAAACATTATGCATTTCAACCAGTCTGGTTTGGGCCTCCCAGATCGGGATTACTATTTCAAAACGGACTCTGCATCCATAGGGATTCAAAAGGCCTATAAGACCTACATTTCAAAGCTTTTTGAATTGACTGGAGCAAACCCGACAGATGCCCTAAAGAGCGCTAATGTGGTTTATGAAATCGAAAAATTATTAGCAGAATCTCATAAAACACGCATTGAGCGAAGAGTGGTTAAAGAGAATTATAATAAAATCGCTGTTTCTGAATTAGATTCAAAAATACCCAATTTAGGTTGGAGCAAAATACTAGCCCAGCTCAGCCTGATCGCAGACTCTGTGGATGTAAGACAACCAGCATACTATGTTAAGCTTAATTCCTTGCTTAAAACTGTTAGGCTGGCGGATTGGAAAGCTTATTTGAAAGCAAGTTCCTTGGTCAATTATGCCAGTGTATTAAGCGAGCCTTTCGAAGCGGCTAGCTTTGAATACGAAAAAGTTCTACTTGGCCAATCCAAACAATTAACTCGTTCTCAGCAAATGGTCAGCAAAGTAGATCGTCAATTAGGCTTTGCTTTAGGACAATTATATGTGAAGAGATATTTTAACGAGGATGCCAAAAAGCGAATTTCAATTCTTATTGATAATTTCCAAAAAGCTTTTGAAACACGTATCAGGCAGTTGGACTGGATGAGTGATAGCACAAAAGTAAAAGCGATAGAAAAACTTTATGCTATAAATAAAAAAGTTGGCTACCCAGATGTCTGGAGAACCTATGATAAGGTGTCAATAGATCGGGAAAAGTATTTTGAAAATGTGGTAGCGCTTATGAAAGATAATTATCGCTATGAAACTGAAAAACTCAACAAAGCCCCAAATAAAGACGAATGGGGGACTACGCCAGCCACAGTTACTGCCTATTATAATCCTTCCCTAAACGAAATTGTATTCCCTGCTGGGATATTGCAATACCCGTATTTTGATCTCTATGCAGATGATGCCATCAACTATGGTGGAATTGGTATGGTGATTGGTCACGAGCTGACCCATGCTTTTGATGATCAGGGAGCTCAATATGACAAAGATGGTAATGTTAAAAATTGGTGGACGAAATCTGATTTTGCCAAATTTAAAGCTAAAACTCAACAACTGATTGAGCGCTATGACACCTTCACCGTGCTAGATAGCGTCCCAATTAAAGGGGCAATGACAATAGGTGAAAATACAGCAGACAATGGTGCCCTATACATTGCTTACGAGGCCTTTAAACTAACTAAGCAAGGCCAAGACACCACCAAAATTGACGGATTTACACCTGAACAGCGCTTTTGTCTCTCAGTTGCAAGAATTTGGCGAGTGAAGACTCGTGATGAGTACATGCGGAATTATGTGACTACCAATTCCCATTCACCGGCCATGTGGCGAGTCAATGGCCCGCTGATGAACTTTGATCCATTTTATTCAGCTTTCAATATTCAGCCTGGAGAAAAGAATTATAAACCTAAATCAGATAGAATTAAAATTTGGTAGCTAGTTTCAATCTAGCCGATTTTGAAAAATGGAAAAGGTCTAAATTCTAAATAAAAAGACGGATTATTGAGTCGGTAAAAGGAGAAAGGTAAAAAAATCATGAAAATTAATTGATCTTGAACCTAGGTGGTTATCTACCTTTAAATTCAAGGAAATGATTAATTTTAATGATTGTAACTAATTGATCAAAAGCTGATGGCTATAAAAAATATTCACCTCACTGCATTCTTGTTTTTATTTTTTTTCGCTTCTGTTACCGCTCAAGAAAAGCATCATTACCAAACCAATTTCTCTAAGAAAGAATTTGCTGAACGAAGATCAAAAATCTTTGAAGCTATTGGAACCAGTGGAGTAGCTTTAATTCAGGGAGCGAGCGGATTACCAGGATTCAGTGTATTCCGTCAAAACAATACCTTTTACTACCTTACAGGGCTTGAATCGCCTCATGCTTACATCCTTCTCAATGGAAAAAGTAGACAAGCAACCATTTATCTTCCTCATCGGAACGAGGCAAGTGAACGCAGTCAGGGGAAAATCTTGTCAGCAGAAGATGGTGAGCTGCTTAAACAACTGCTTGGGGTTGATCAGGTAAAAGGCATTGAGTTTTTGTCATCCGATTTAGTGGGCGCTGGCTTAATCCGTCCTCCTGCACCTATACTTTTTACGGAATTCAGCCCAGCTGAAAATGGGAATGACAGTCGTGACGAACTCCTCTTTGCACAGGCTCGATCAGCGGCAGATCCTTGGGAAGGACAGGTTGCGCGGGAGGCCCTATTTATCAAAAAAATAAGTGAACGTTTCCCTCAATTTGAAATCCATGATTTGTCACCCATACTAGATGCCATGCGAGTGATTAAAAGTCCAAAGGAAATAGAATTGATTCGAAAAGCTACTCAAATTGCTGGACTCGGTATCATTGAAGCCATGCGATCAACACAGCCTGGTGTTTATGAATATCAGCTCGATGCGGCTGCAAAATACATATTCCATTTGCAAGGTGCCCGTGGGGATGGCTATGCCTCGATTATTGGTGGAGGGACCAATACTTACATGGGGCACTATTTTCGTAAAACTGATGTGCTGAATGATGGAGACCTAGTCTTGATGGATTATGCACCCGATTACCAGTACTACACCAGCGATGTTACCCGAATATGGCCTGTAAATGGAACCTTTTCTCCCGAACAAAAGGAACTTTACAATTTCATCGTGGCATACCGTGATGCACTTTTTAGGTACATCAAACCAGGGGTAATCTCCAATGAGGTACTTGATAAAGCGAAAGCGGAAATGGAACAATACCTGGTTAGTAAAAAATTTGTAAAGGCATCTCACTTGAAAGCTGTGCAAGAAGGGCTAAAATTTCGTGGACACTTTCAGCATCCAGTAGGAATGGCAGTGCATGACGTTGGAAGGGTGCATGGGATTCCTTTACAGCCCGGAATGGTCTTTACCATTGATCCCATGATTTGGATTCCTGAAGAACGACTTTACATCCGGATTGAAGACATGGCTTTGGTGACGGCTGAGGGAGTTGAGAATCTCAGCGCTTTTGTACCATCTCGACTCGAAGATGTTGAAGCAATGATCAGCGAAAAGGGACTATTAGAGTTTAGACCTACTATGATATTACCGCTCAAGAAATAAGATGCATTTTATAAAATCATGATGAAAAACTTTCTGCTGAGTTGTTTTCTAGCACTTTATACTGCCTCTGCATTTGCAGATAATTACCCCAAAAATCCAAAGATCGATGTGTTGAATTATGCGTTTCGCATAGATCTTTCAGATGAAAGTGATCAAATCAAATGCGAAGCAATAATTGATGTTCGATTTGTTGGAGGTGGAGTTCAAGTACTTCGACTTGATCTCGTGAAGTCAAGTCAAGAGCTGGGGAATAAGGGAATGACTGTCAGCAAGGTGATGTCGGCTGGAAAAGAATTGTCATTCACACATAAAAATGACTCTTTATTGATCAATTTACCAGAGCCTTCAATCGCACAACAACGCAGCACCTACATGATTACCTATTCAGGAATTCCTGCAACCGGACTCAAAATTGCAAATAATAAATATGGAGAAAGAACATTCTTCAGCGATAATTGGCCAAACTTGGGCCGGAACTGGCTTTCGGTAGTAGATCATCCTTATGACAAGGCAACAAGTGAGTTTATAATTACTGCTCCTGCACAGTATCAGGTGGTTTCTAATGGACTGAAAATTGAAGAATCTGATTTACCAGGTGGATTAAGGTTAACCCATTGGAAGCAATCTATTCCTATTTCATCGTGGCTTTATGTACTCGGTGTGGCTCGGTTTGCGGTTCAAAATGTGGGGGAATTTGATAATAAAGCCATCGAAACATGGGTATATCATCAAGATCGTGACGCTGGATTTTATGATTTTGCGGAGCCAACAAAACAGGCTCTGGAGTTTTATAGTAGTTTTGTTGGGCCCTTTGTCTATGAGAAATTGGCAAATATTCAATCCAATAGTGTTAGCGGTGGGATGGAGGCGGCTTCTGCGATCTTGTATAGTGAGAATTCGGTGGTTGGTGACCGCAATGAACGTTGGCGCAATGTCGTAATTCATGAAATTGCTCATCAATGGTTTGGAAATTCCGTAACTGAATACGACTGGGATGATGTCTGGCTTAGCGAAGGATTTGCTACCTATTTTACCCTATTGTTTATTGAACATGCGTATGGAGGAGATGCATTCCAGAAGGGACTTGCAAGCAGTAAGGGGACGATTAATACTTTTTATGTGAAAAATCCAAACTACCGAATAGTCCATGATAACCTAAAGGATATGAATCAAGTGGTTTCTTCGCATACATATCAAAAAGGGAGTTGGATTCTACATATGCTGCGCGGTGTCGTGGGCAACGAAAATTTCTGGAAAGGCATTCGATCCTATTACAGCAAGTATATGAATAGCACGGCCACTACTGCCGATTTCAGACGAGAAATGGAAGAGGCATCTGGAATGGATTTGAAAGAATTCTTTGAGCAGTGGTTGTATAAACCAGGGACATTGCAGTACCAAGGATCTTGGCAATACAATGAAAAAACAAAAGAAATAAAAATCAGAATAGACCAAGTTCAAGCAGACGGAAGTTGGTTTAAAATGCCAGTTCAAGTTGCAATTTACTCTTTGACTACTAAACAACGCATTATAAAGACTTTACAAGTCAATCAAAAGCAAAATGAGTTTACGATTCCTTTTGAAGCAGATCCCGAATCAATCGTATTTGATCCAGATAATTGGGTACTGATGGATGTAAAGTGGTCGAAGAACTAAACGGTATTTAGTTCTTTATCAGCTAGTTTAGATTTTCAATCAATAGGAGCTTCTAACGATATAAGGTGATTTGCCTTCAATAATTTCAAATGTCTGTTGCATCTGGCCTTCCTCAGATGAAATTTTTACATGATAGGTTCCTTCTTTGATGAATTGATCATAGTGAACAAAATAGGGGTAATCACTTGTTTGCTTTTTTACAATCAAGTCCCATCGATATTGATTTAGTCCTTTAAAACCAGTCACATCAGTTGTCCAGATTTCCTTATTTGATTGATCAAAAACGGATATGGTAATGGATTTGGATTTGCTTAGCCAAAATGAAAAGGCTGTTTTTTCCAAAGTGCGGTAATCAGGTTCACCGCTTGAGGAATTAAACCAGGGTCTAGTTCCTTTTTTGATTTCAAAAAAGTGGTCCTCGTTCGTGGGAAGACTTTGTTCTACCATTTGTTGAATAGGTCTTAGGCTTGTTTTATATATTCCTCTACCATGGGTGCCTACGACCAATTCCATAGTGGCCAAATAGATTTCCAAATCTGCCACTGCCGCTGCAGGCATGTTTATTCCAAAATAAGACCAGCTATTTCCTCGGTCAATTGAAATATACACCCCTCGTAAACCACCTACATACAGGATGTTTTCATTTGTAGGATCCTCTTTAATCACATTCACTGGTTCGTCAGGAAGACCTGCAGTAATGTTTTTCCAGCTTTTCCCGTAGTCCTCAGAGGAGTAGAGATACGCATCCAAGTCATCGTAATTGATCCCCGTCATTGCCATGTAAACGCGCGATGCTTTATGATTGGAAGGGGAGATGCTTCGGATGTAATTATTGGCTATTCCAATTGAATATTCTTCCCAAGTGGCACCATCATCCTTGGAGACCCAAAACGCCCCATGGTCTGTGCCTGCATACAATAATCCCTTTTCTGTGGGGGATTCCATAATTGTCCCAGTGGCATGTGATTGTTTTTCTTTGAAGATAGAGCGCGTAAGATCTGGGCTAATTACTTTCCAAGTATCACCCCGATCAATGCTTTTCATTATGAAATTACCACCATGGTATAGCGTCTTACTGTTGTAGGCTGACAAAAAGTAAGGAGTCATGTAATTGAAGACTAGGGTATCCTGCATTTCCTTAGGAAGGGACGGTATAATGGAGACCGCTTCATCTTTGGATTTATCTAAACGCATCACGTCTCCATGCTGACGGCTGTAATAAACAATGGATTTGTCATCTGGGTCTATTTGGGTAACACAGCCATCCCCACCATCCCAAGGGTCAATCCAAACATATTTCCAGGGATCAGGGAATCTAGGATTTAATTCTTTTGATGGGCCAAAAACAGTTGCATCATCCTGAGTTCCTCCATAGATCATGTAATCCGACTGATCAATGGTGATGTCATAAAATTCACCCGTTGGAATATTATTGTAATGAACCCAAGATAATCCCTTGTCATAACTAACATAAAATCCGCCATCATTACCCAATGCGAGATGATTGGGATTAGTAGGGTTAATCCATAGTTCACATTGATCAAGATGAAGGCCTTGTGCTAAACTTGGAGTCATGTGTGTCACTTGACCTCCAATGAAAGAAAATGTCTTTCCTCCGTCTAGGCTATGCGCTAGCCGAACTCCTAGACAAAACACTTCTTCGTCATTCTTTGGGTTTACATAGACGTCGGTGAAATACCAACCTATGCCCGGAAATATTTTGAAGGGTTCTGAATGTGTTTTTGCCCAGCTTAACCCACCGTCTACTGTTTTGTAAAGTTCTGCAGCTTGATCTCTTGGATTGTTTAGATTGTCAATCAATGCATAGGCTTTAGCGGGATTGGTTGATGAGACAGTAAGTCCAATTCGTCCAACTTTTGGACCTTTGGGTAAACCATTGGTGCACAATATCCAGGTTTTTCCACCATCATTACTACGATACACTCCACTGTTTTCACCGCTGATTCCTGGATAAACTTCCCATAAAGATGAGTACATAATCTCAGGATTGGTAGGGGAGAATACGACTTCATTTGCCCCAGTCATGTCATTTTTGTACAGTACCTTTTCCCAAGATTTTCCTCCATCCACTGTTCTGAATAATCCCCGATTTTGATTTTTTGACCAAAGGTGGCCAAGAACAGATACAAAAACGATTTCAGGATTGGTTGGATGAATTTCAATCTCCGCAATAGACCAGGAATCCTCCAGGCCGATGTGGCGCCAAGTAGTTCCTGCATCATCAGATCGATACATACCTGTGCCTGGCAAGGTAAAGTTTCTTGGTTTCTTCAAGTTTTCTCCAGTACCCAGGTAGATAATCTTGGGATCAGAGGGAGCTAATTCAGCATCGCCAATTCCGATCGATGCTTGCTCCTCAAAAATGGAACTCCAACTCAAACCATGATTGGTGGTTTTCCATAATCCTCCAGATCCAAATCCAACATACATAGTACCAGGATTCGAGGCATCTATTTGGACAATATCAGCACGGGCCGAGTTGACTGTTGGTCCGAGTGAAATCCAATCCGTTCTGAATGGTGTTTCATTCTTCATCATCCGATAAGTTTGGAAAGAAGCTTCTAAGGGAGATTTTGGTTGCTGCGCGAATGAATTATTGGAAAAGAGAAAAAGTAAGCTGAGGCCAGTAGTCACCACTTTTAATAGCGTAATTTTACCATTTGAAGATTTGAAATAGTTCATGAAAATCCTTTCTCTGTTTTTATTTAATGGGTACTTTAGCAAGTTTGAATTTTTTTTAAACAACTGAATATAAGGTAATTACTTTTTTTGAAACTAGAAATCTTAAAATATATCCTTATGCCTCCTGAAAATGTCTTTGAGAATAGGTCCGCTGATAGTGTTGCGGACTTAATTCCTTTGAGCGGATGAGGTTTCATGTTGCAATGTTGGAAGTTTTCATTTTAAATATATGTCAATAACCCTTAATACTCCGTCAATCTAGAGCACGAATTGTAAGAGATAGTTATTAACTTTTACAAAAAATGATTTAAAACGCACTTTCACAGACTTTTTTGTTGCATCAGGATCCAAAAGAATACAATTACTAAGTAAAATTGACAAGCTAATATGGAATCTATAGTACTCAAAAAACCGGGTGAACTCATCAGAATTAGAAAAGACCACCCCGGAAAACCTGATAGTGGTGAAGTGCTTTTGAAAGTCAAAAGACTTGGTGTTTGTGGAACAGACCTTCATGCTTATAATGCTAAACAGCCTTTTTTCACTTACCCTCGAATTTTAGGTCATGAAATCGCTGCAGAAGTGATCGAGCTAGGAGAAGGAGTAAGCCATTTGAAGATTGGAGATTATTGTACAATAATGCCTTATCGAAACACAATTATTGATCAGGCTGTCAAAAGAGGAAAAACAAATTGTGGAAGCGGGCTCTCCGTTTTTGGAGTCCATGAAGATGGCGCAATGCAAGAGTTTTTTATTTATGATGCAGATTTGGTATTCCAAGCCAATGGCTTATCCCTTGATTTGATTTCTATAATTGAACCGATAGCCATAGGCAGCCATGCTATCGAGCGTGCCGAGGTGACGCCCAATGATATAGTGTTGATCATTGGGGTAGGGCCGATTGGAATAGCAGTTTTGGCTATGGGATTATTGAAAAGTTCCCGAATGGTTGTGCTTGATACAAAACAACTACGACTTGACTTTGTGAGCCATAAATATCCAGGTGTAATCACCTTGTTAGCAGATGAAAATGTGGTTGATGACTTGAAAACAAATTTGAATGGTGATCTTCCTACAATAGTTATTGATGCTACTGGCAATAAGGAATCGATGGAAAACTGTTTTGAATACGTCTCACCGGGAGGCACAATAGTATATGTAGGTCTTTTTATTGGAGACATCGTTTTTCATGATCCTTATTTCCATCGTAAAGAAATTACCCTCAAATCTACCCGAAATGCTGTAGCAGAAGATTTTCAAAAAATAATTGGACTACTTACCTCTGGTGTTTTAAATATGGAGGGCTACATCACCCATCGATTAGCCTTTGAGAACCTAGAAGAAACATTTACTTCTTTGTATAGTCCTGGCGTCATTAAAGCAGTGATTGAGTATAACCACTAATTAAGGGTACAATAAAAATCAAATAGATAAATGGTAATAATTGACAGTCATCAATATTATTGGAATTACCAATTAATTTGGATGGGATTGAACCACAATAGAATGATATTTATGATCTCTAGGTGTAAAATAGGGTAATATAGAAGAAAACTTGTTGTATAATTTATATTATGTTAAGTAAAGATTTAAGACCCGTATCTATCCAGTCCTTACTACCAATCGGTAAGATCTTAGTATTTCATATAGTTGATGCTCACAGCCCCTCTTAGGCACTCGATCTTGACTACCCCATACAAAATCTTTAAACCTAACCGCAGCTTTCCTCCTAAGTATTTTTATTCTCACTTCGAACTTCTTCTCCTATGAATAATTGGTTGCCTACACTTGGTCGTATTGCAGGACCTCTTGCATTTATGCTACTTTACTTTTTTGTTGAGGCTCCCAGCTTAGCTCCTGAAGGAAAGTTAATGTTAGGCTTAACCCTATGGATGGCGATCTGGTGGATTACTGAAGCTGTGCCGATCGCTGGTACCGCATTACTTCCATTAGTTGTACTTCCTTTGCTTGGTGTGCTTTCCATCAAGCAGGTTTCATCCAATTACATGGATCCCACGGTATTGCTTTACATGGGGGGTTTTCTTTTGGCAACTGCCATTGAGAAATGGGGATTGCATAGACGTATTGCACTTAACATAATAAATTTATTAGGGACTGATTTAAGACGTATTGTTCTGGGTTTTATGCTTGCGACAGGCTTTTTATCTATGTGGATATCCAATTCTGCGACAGCATTGATGATGCTTCCTATCGGATTGGCTGTTATAGGGCAATTCAAACACCATTTAGGCGATGAAAATGGAATTCTATCCACTCATTTGGCCAAAAATATATTGTTAGGTATCGCCTATGCTGCCTCCATTGGTGGAATAGCAACCCTTATTGGAACGCCCACTAATAACATTCTTCGTGCTGTGGTAGAAAAATTGTACAACTACACCATTGATTTCAACGAGTGGATGCTGTTTGCTTTTCCTTTTACCGTGGTATTGATGGCAATAGCTTGGTTTTACCTGGTGAATTTTGGTAACCCTCTCCCCAAAAAATTTCAATTGTCTGAAGCCAAATCGGTAATTCAAGAGCAGCTGTCCAAAATCGGGAAAATTACATTTGAGGAAAAGACGGTATTGATTGTGTTTGGAATTGTATGTTTTTCTTGGATTACCCGTAGCTTCTTATTGGCACCGCTACTCCCGGCATTGGATGACACCATCATTGCTTTGATTGGCGTTCTTCTCCTTCTTCTTCTCCCCTCTTCTGGAAAATCAGAACCAAAAGGACGGATACTAGACTGGAAAACTGCTGAACAAATACCTTGGGGTGTTTTGATTCTTTTCGGAGGTGGATTAGCCTTGGCGGAAGGGTTTAAAGAAACAGGTTTGGCAGATTGGATTGGTCAACATTTAAGCCTTATCGAAGGGGTCAGTTTCTTTGTGCTATTGCTGATCATCGTGGCTGCGGTGAATTTCCTCACTGAGGTTACTTCAAATGTCGCTACTGCCTCCATGTTACTGCCTATTTTAGCATCTGTAGCCATCAAATTGGATGTGCACCCCTTTGGACTGATGGTTGGAGCGACTCTCGCTGCAAGTTGTGCCTTTATGCTTCCAGTCGCTACTCCACCCAATGCGGTTGTATTCGGTCCTGGGTATTTAAAAATAAAAGACATGGTTAAAGTCGGTCTATGGCTAAATATCATCTCTATAATCCTACTGACGCTCATGGTCTATTTCATTCTTCCCTGGCTATGGAAAATTGATTTGCAGGCCTATCCATTTGAAGGTTTTTAAGTAGAATTGGCATACAAAAATCGAGAGGCCTGAAACTCTTTGCGGTATTCTTTTGGGGATTCGTGTAGCCGCTCGCGAAAAAGCTTATTGAAGTTCGAAAGGGTATAAAAACCACAAGAAAAAGCGATCTCGCTGATATTCTGATCGCTATCGTGCAGTAATTTACAGGCATGTGAAATTCGAACTTCAGTCAAAAAATCAGAAAAGGGTTTGTTGACACGGGATTTAAAATACCGACTAAAGGCAGAAACAGATAGATTGCACAATTGCGCTACTTCCTGCAGCGTAATTTTGGATGAATAATGTTGCATCACATGTTCATACACTTGTCCCATCCGGTCTTTCTCAGATTCCTTATTCGTATTGAGGTAGCCAGCATCAGTAATCAACTGGTAATCCTGGGATTGTGCCAATATATCTAATAAATGAAGTAGTTGCTGGAACCTTGCCAATCCTTTCAATTCAAGCAATTCCTGCATTAATTGAGTGATCCGGAGATTGGTTTCGCCCACTACTTCTATTCCTCGTTTGGAGAGTTGCAGCAACTTGGCTATCCCCTCCAATTCTTCCAGTTCAAAAACAGAATTATTCAAGAAATTATCTGGAAAATAGATGACGATGCCATGGGTTTCTAGGTCATTGGTCGGATCATGATATGCTTTATCGTTTTTCCATAAATGAGGCAAATTTGGACCAGTCAACACCAAATCACCCTCTTTGAAGGAAGTGGTACGGTCCCCCACAAAGCGTGTTCCCCTCCCCTTCAGCACCACAAATAGCTGATATTCAGAATGAAAATGCCAATTCACATCAAAGTAAGGCGCTATGAGTTCCTGGATTACAAAGGCTTTTCCTGCTGGAATTCGCGATTTCTGAACGGGTTCTTTCACTGTATCTTTACTTTAATCTTCGAATTAGCTCACTTTTGTGAATGAATACAGTCAAAATTTAGGATAAAAGAGTGAGAATTTCACCAGATAAATAATCAATATTTACATCAAATTAACCAAACCCAGCCTATGCGCCCTAGCATGATTTGGAGACCTATTGGCCTTCTTTCCTTGATCTTTGTGCTTTTCTTTACTGCCTGTGGCAAAAAGAACGCTTTTCTATCGATGACCGAACCACGTCGCGTGGAGATTTTGGTCTTGGGACACGACAGTGACCATCACAATACCGAAAAATTGATGATGGACATTTCCTCTCCCTTGTTTCAAAAAGGCATCAATCTTACCTATACAGCAGATCCCAATGATCTGAAGGACGAGGTACTTCAAAACTATGATGGCCTACTCATCTATGCCAACCATGATTCCATCTCCACTTCGCAAGAAGCAGCACTCAAATCTTTTGTTCAAGGCGGAAAGGCCTTGATTCCATTGCATAGTGGCTCCTTCTGCTTTAGAAATTCGGACTGGTATGTACAAGCTGTCGGTGGGCAATTTAGCACCCATGGTATAGGAAGATTTACGACAAAATTACTTGAGACTAATCATCCTATCCTACAGGGAATCAGTGAGTTTGAAACTTGGGATGAGACTTACTTACATAGCCAAATCAATCCAGACATTCAGGTACTGATGGCGAGAAAAGAGGGAGATAAAAATGAACCCTACACTTGGGTGCGCAACGAAGGGAAAGGGCGGGTATTTTACACTGCCTATGGCCACAACGAAGAATCTTGGAAGCAACCTGAATTCCACAAACTCCTTGCCAACGGTATCCTTTGGGCAGTAGGTGACCAGGTCAATCAATTGCTTGCGGACTACAAAATTCCTGTTCCGCAGTTTCAAGATGCAGAAATCCCCAACTACGAAAAAAGGGATCCAGTTCCAAGGTACCAATTGCCTCTTTCTCCAGAGGAAAGCATGAAATTGGTGCAGCTTCCTGTGGAGTTTAAAATGGAATTGTTTGCCAGCGAGCCCATGATAATCAATCCCATGGCGATGGCTTGGGACGAGCGAGGAAGGCTTTTTGTGATTGAAACGGTGGATTATCCAAACGAGGTGCGCCCAGAAGGTGGTAACGACAAAATCAAAATTCTTGAAGACACAGATGGTGATGGTAAAGCCGATAAGGTCACTGTTTTTGCGGATAAACTCAATATCCCCACTTCCATCATGGCAGTTAACGGAGGCATTCTGATCTCCATGGCGCCAGACTTTGTATTTCTAAAAGACACTAATGGAGATGATGTTGCCGATGAGCGCAAGGTGATCATTACGGGCTGGGGAAAAAGTGATACCCATGCAGGTCCTTCAAACCTCAAGTATGGATTTGATAACAAAATTTGGGGGGTATTAGGCTATTCTGGATTCAATGGTGAAGTGGGCGGAAAATCCCATTCCTTTGGTCAGGGATTGTACCGCTTTGCAACTGATGCAAGTAGCCTAGAATACCTGGGCAACTCTTCCAATAATACTTGGGGATTGGGTTTTACCGAAGATTTTGAAACCTTCCTTTCTACCGCAAATGGACAGCATAGTGTGTATTTTTCCATGGCCAATAACTACCTAAAGCGACCCATCTTCCAAGGATCAGCCAATACAGTTCATGGGATCGATAGTCACTACGACATGCCTCACCTTACTCCTTTCTTACGTCAAGTGGATTATTTTGGAGGCTACACAGCAGCTGCAGGACACAACTTTTATACCGCTCGAAGTTTCCCAGAATCCTACTGGAATCGAATTGCTTTTGTAGCTGAACCTACGGGCCGAGTGCTACACAAGAACATTATTAATCCGGATGGATCAAGTTACAAAGATAAAAATGGCTTCAATATCCTAGCTAGTTCAGACGAATGGTTTTCACCCGTACATGCAGAAGTGGGTCCTGATGGCGCTCTTTGGGTAGCGGATTGGTACGATTTTATCATTCAGCACAACCCTACCCCACGTGGCTTTGAAAATGGAGCTGGTAATGCCTACATTAATCCACTCCGCGATAACAAGCACGGACGTATCTATCGAATCAGTTACAAAGGCGGTAAAAACTCGAAAACTTTCGATCTCAAGGATGCTAAGCCAGCTAAACTCATCGAAGCACTAAAAAGTGACAACCTATTCTGGAGAATAACTGCACAGCGTTTGATTGCAGAGCGTAATGAAAAATCGGTGGTCGAGGACCTGTATGGGATCATTAAAAATACTTCTCAGGATAAATTGGGTCTCAATGGACCTGCCATCAATGCACTTTGGACTTTGCATGGATTGGGAGAACTTACTGGCAAGAATGCAGAAGCAAATGAGGTCGTGATCAATGCGCTCAAGCATCCTTCGGCAGCTGTTCGTAAGAATGTACTTCGAGTTCTCCCACGTAATGAAGCGTCCTTGAAGGCTATCCTTGCTACAGGCATTTTGGAGGATTCAAATTTGCATACCCGAAAAGATGCCTTCTTGGCGCTATCAGAAATGCCAACTTCAGCAGAGGCTGCCAAAAAATTAGTCGCGCTAGCCCAGGTAGCTGAAAATGGAACCGATGCCTTTTTACCTCAGGCCATATTTGCAGCCGTACTAACCCATCCTGCTGAATTTGCGAAGAGAGATGCCAAATCAGCGATCCAAGCCTCAGGGGAAATCAAGCTCCCTCTTTCTGATCGAATCAGCAGAAGCTTGGTTGCTGAACAATACCCTCTTGATCAACGAAATAGTATTTTATTCCCTCCTGACGTTAAAGGCAAGGAAATTGGAATTCGTATCATCCTTTCCAAAAAAGAAGGCCCCTTGGAAGGTGTTTTAATGGCACAAGGGAATAATACGAATGGGTACAGCTTGTACATCTACCAAGATGCGTTATACTTTGCCGTAGCCCAAGAAGGTAAATTAACCCTGCTCAATTCGAAAAAAGGATTGCCTTCGGTAAAATTCACTGTAGATGCAACCCTAATTGCTGATGGAAGCCTTTCCCTACAAATCAATGGAGTAGAAATAGCTAAAGGAAAAACCAAAGGGCTATTTTCTCAAGCATTGAGCCCAAATCGGGTACGCGTAGGAGCCAATGATAGCCAAAATGTCGTTGGTAAGTATGAGGGAACCTGGTGGTTTGGAGGACAATTGAGCAATACCTCTACCCTTTCCTTAAAGCAACCAGGAAGTGATTTTGCTTTGGTAGGCAGTCTTCCTTCTGCACGTTCTAGCAATGAAGGCACCATCATCAAACTCGGTGTGATTCCCAATGAAATGAAATTTGACAAGCCCACATTCACAGTTCAAGCTGGAATTCAAGTCACTATAGACTTTGAAAACCTTGATTTTATGCAGCACAACCTGGTAATTGGTAAAAAAGGAAGTATGGAAACGATTGGAAAAGCAGCTGATGAAATGGCAAAAAACCCAAAGGGAGTTGTGCAAAGTTACGTTCCCGCCATCCCTGAAGTAATTGTGGCTTCCCTCCTTGTAGATCCAGAGGGAAAAGAAACCTTGGTATTCACCGCCCCAACTGAACCAGGGGAATATCCTTTTGTGTGTACCATACCGGGCCACTGGAGAATAATGAACGGTATCATGGTCGTACGAAAATAAGTCATGGCTTTGGAAGTAACCTTTGGGGTCAGTACCTGGCTTTGGACTTCCCCATTCAATCGGGATACGGTGGCGCTATTTTCAAAAATTAAGGACTATGGCTACGATGCGGTAGAAATACCCGTCGAAGATCCTGCTTTGGTAGATCTAACGCTTGTCAAAAAAGCGCTGCAAGACCAGGGATTAAAACCGATCATTTGTGGTGCTTTTGGGCCAACAAGGGACCTTACTAATGATGATTCCAAGTATCATCAAGCCTGCTTTGAATATTTGGATGCTTGTTTTGAGATTGCAGCGGAATTAGGCGCCTCATTTGTAGCTGGCCCCATGTATGCTGCAGTAGGTAAGGCACGCCTATTAGCCCCAGAGCAGCGGCAAATCGAATGGGAACGGGCAGTACGCAACATGCAGAAAGTCTGCAAACGGGCTGGAGAATTTGGTTTGGACCTAGCAATTGAAACACTGAATCGCTTTGAAACCGACTTGATCAATACCAGTGAGGATCTGATGCGCTTGATTCAGGATATCAACGAGCCTCAAGCAAAAGCAACCTTGGATGGGTTTCATTTAAATATTGAAGAACCCAGCTTAGAAACGGCCATTCGCCGCGTGGGAGACAAATTAATTCACGTGCAAGTTTCAGAAAATTACCGGGGTACTCCGGGTACGGGACAAACCAACTGGGCTGCCTGGAAGCGAGGACTGGAAGCCATTAATTACCGTGGTACGATCTCCATTGAGAGCTTTACTCCTCAAGTAAAAGAGCTAGCAGGTGCAGTTTGTATCTGGAAGCCCCTGGTTCCCAGCCAGGACGGCTTTGCTAAGGATGGCCTTAAATTTCTTAAGAAATGGGCTGCAGAATAAATAGACCCCGTTTCAATTAACCTAACACTTTACATTAACCCCTCTTTTTAAACCTAACTTAAATTTTCTATCCCATGAACAAAAAACCAATCAACATTGCCATCATCGGCTTAGGTTTTGGTGCAGAGTTTATCCCTATTTACCAAAAGCATCCTTTGGCCAACATGTATGCAATATGCCAAAGAAATAAAGAGAAGGTCGAAGAAGTAGGCAAAGCCTTTGGCATCGAAAAGGTGTACACCGACTATGATGAATTGCTTAAAGATCCCAACATAGATGCTGTTCACATCAATACCCCTATCCAAAATCACGCTGAGCAATCCATTAAGGCGCTTGAAGCAGGTAAGCATGTGGCATGTACCGTGCCAATGGCCACTACAGTGGAAGAATGTCGCCAGATTGTTGAACTAACCCTGCAGACGGGATTAACCTATATGATGATGGAGACCGTGATTTACAGTAGGGAATTCCTCTTTGTAAAAGAAATGTACGAGAAGGGTGAACTGGGGAAAATCCAGTTTCTCCGTGCCTCCCATCAACAGGAAATGGCAGGCTGGCCTGGTTATTGGGAAGGCCTCCCTCCTATGCATTACGCCACTCATTGCGTGGGACCGGTGCTTGCGCTACCCAAAGGACAAGCAGAATACGTATCTTGTTTTGGATCGGGAAGAATTGATGAAGAGTTGATCCCAAAATACGGTTCACCTTTTGCGATTGAAACCTGCCACATCAAACTCAAGGATTCCGACCTATCCGCAGAAGTAACCCGCTCGCTCTTCAACACCGCACGTCAGTACCGCGAAAGCTTTGATGTATATGGTTCCAAAAAATCCTTTGAATGGACGCTAATCGAGCACGAGGATTCGGTGATACATACTGGGGAAGATCCTGAACGGGTAAAAATCCCGGATTATGCCCACTTACTGCCAGCCGAAATTGCTTCCTTTACCCAGCAAGGTGTATACGACTCAGACGATAACCAGCACCTCTCTTTTATTCAGGGATCAGGGCACGGCGGTTCGCATCCCCACCTGGTACACGAGTTTCTTACCGCTCTTACAGAAGGAAGATCCCCTTACCCCAATGCAGCTCAATCTGCCAATATCACTTGCGTGGGTATTTTGGCACACGAATCTTCAATGGAAGGGGGCAAACTAAAGTACTTGCCTGGGTTCACACTTTTTTAATTCAAAAAATCATTAGAAATCAATTAAATTTATGATGTTTATCTTTTTGTAGGTAAATAAGATTTGTAGGTAAATAAGATAAATGAAGAGGTATAAAGTACTTAAAAGCTAAAAAAAAGGAGTGGAAACAAAGCAAGTTTTTAGATCTACCACGGGAATCCAAGCTTATGGTCAAGCACTTACTTCCTTGCAGCTTACCCATCTATTGCGTCGTACCTTGTTTGGAATTTCTCAAAAGGATCTAAATTACCTATCAGGGAAAAATTTAGATGAAATCCTTGGACTGCTTCTACTTCCAGGTTCAGTACCTAACCCTCCCATAAATACCTATAACGACACTAATTTTACTGATCCTACTGTACCTGCC
>JAQCLE010000085.1 GCA_027592755.1 Bacteroidota bacterium
CTCAAAGGTTTGAACTTTTTCCGCTATTTTATCCGTTTTTTGAAATTAGACTTTCGGATAGTTGTGAGATTGAGATTTAAAATGCAGGACTAAGATAATATAGCAGTAGTTTATAGTTGCTAATTGCCTCATTTTTTGATATACCAAAACACAATTGTCTACCAGGAAGGCCATTTATTCAGTGACAGGTTTAAAAGGCCATATTATTATTCGCAAATAGTGAATCTAACTATATTTAAAGGTATTTTTCCCTACTCTCCTCAATTTTTTTTGATGGTGTACAAATTGGAAGTCGAGAAAGAATAGTCTAACCAAATTATGTCATCACAATACTCTAAGGACCAAACAAAATATCGAATGAAGAAGAAAATACTCTTATTGATTCTGTTATTTACCACCGTTGCGATTCAATTACAATCTCAGGATAAAAGTGAATGGGAGAATCTTTCTAATGGTAAAGATTTTAAGGGCTGGAAGCAATTGAATGGCAAAGCCAAATACGAATTACAGAATGGTGAAATAGTTGGAACCACAGTGGCCAATGAACCCAATTCTTTCATGGTCACCGAAAAAGATTACGATGATTTTATACTGGAACTTGAATTTAAAGTTCCTGAGGGTATGAATTCGGGCATTCAGTTTCGCAGCCAAAGCAAACCAGAGTATATGAACGGACGCGTGCATGGCTATCAATTTGAGATAGATCCCTCTGATCGAGCCTGGACAGGAGGAATTTATGAGGAGGCAAGAAGGAACTGGCTTTACCCATTGGAATTTAATCCGACAGGTAAGAAAGCATTCAAGCAAGGTGAATGGAATTCGATTCGTTTGGAGTGTATTGGCAGTAGCATTCGCACTTTCGTGAATGGTATTGCAACCGCCCATATCATTGATGACATGACCTTAAGCGGCTTCATTGCACTTCAGGTACATGGTATAGGGAAGGATGATGAGCCGGGAAAGCAAATCCGGTGGCGTAATGTTCGCATTCAAACCAAAAATTTAAAACCCTCGGCCCCTAACGATATATTCGTTATGAATTTCATTCCTAACAACCTCTCTGAAAGTGAGCAGCGATTAGGATACTCATTACTTTGGGATGGCAAATCAACTTCGGGATGGCGAGGTGCTTATAAAGAGACATTTCCTGCCAAAGGCTGGGAGATTAAAGACGGAACAATTAGTTTACAGAAATCAGATGGTGCTGAGTCAGAAAATGGAGGAGACATAGTTACTCAAAAAGAATATGGCGCATTCGATCTCCAATTTGAATTCAAACTAACTGAAGGCGCCAATAGTGGTTTGAAATATTTTGTAACCGAATCAGAAGGCAACAAAGGCTCGGCCATTGGGCTGGAATATCAGGTGCTTGATGATGCCAAACACCCTGATGCCAAACAGGGAGTGGTAGGAAATAGAACGATAGCATCCCTTTATGATTTGATTCCATCAATTAAAGAAAGTAGGGGCCAACATAAAATTGGAGAGTGGAATTATGGCAGGGTCATTGTTTATCCGGATAATCGGGTTGAGCACTGGCTCAACGGTTATAAAGTGGTAGATTATAACCGCGGCTCCCTTATCTATCAGGCATTAGTGGCCAGGAGTAAGTATGCCAAGTATGAAAATTTTGGAATGGCAGAAAAAGGCAGAATCCTGCTGCAGGATCATGGTGACAATGTTTCTTTCAGAAGCCTAAAGATCAGGGAACTTTAAATAAAGTGCATTTGACATAAAGCGAAATATTAAGAAATAAGATTAATCTAAACCTTAAAAGATATGAAATCATCAAAAAGATCAAGAAGGTCATTTCTAAAAAAATCCGCTGCCGCAGGATCAGCTGCGATCGTAGCACCAACAATTATTTCAGCTGCCGCCTTTGGGGCAAATGATCGGATAAATGCTGCCGTTTTAGGCGTCAATGGTAGAGGTAAGAGCCACATCAAAAGCCTGATGGTTCAGGATAATGTTCAGATTACAACCTTGTGCGATCCTGACATGAACCTCCTGAAAGAGCGTCAAAAAAGCTTTAAAGAGACTTACAACAAAGATGTAGCGCTTGAGCAAGACCTTCGCCGGGTTATGGACAATAAAGATATTGACGTGGTAACTATTGCTACTTGCAACCATTGGCATGCTCTTGCAACAATATGGGCTTGTCAGGCAGGTAAAGATGTTTATGTTGAAAAACCAGGATCTCACAACCTCTGGGAAGGTCGTAAAATGGTTGAGGCTGCACAGAAGTACGATCGAATAGTTCAGCATGGTGTGCAATTGAGAAGTTCGCCTGCTGTTAACGAGGCAATAGGATTAATGCGTGATGGATATATTGGAAGGGTATATATGGCACGCGGACTTGTTTTCCGTTGGAGAGCTGACATCGGTGATCAGGGATTTTCTCCCGTTCCTGATGGTTTGGATTATGATTTATGGACAGGTCCTGCTCCAAAGCGTCCATTCACAAAAAATCTTGTGCATTACAATTGGCACTGGCATTGGGATTACGGTAATGGTGACGTAGGTAACCAGGGTATTCATGAAACAGATCTGTGCATGTGGGGATTGGATGTCGGTTTGCCAACAAAAATCACATCAATGGGCGGAAAATTTCTTTGGAATGACTGTAAAGAAGTCCCTGAAGTACTAACCTCCATTTATAAGTATCCTGAAGAAGATAAGATTATCCAATTTGAAGTACGTCCGTGGTGTACTAACACTGAAGAAGGTGCTACAGTAGGCAATATTTTCTATGGAGACAAAGGGATATTGGTGGTTGATGGCTATGATAAGTATAAAACTTATTTGGGCCAGAATAGAGAGCCTGGTAAATCAGGAGATGATGGACAAATATCCGGTTCAGAGATGGATCGTGGAGATGGTGGTACAGATGGACACTTCAAAAATTTCATTGAGGCTGTTCGTAAGCATGACAAAACAATACTTAACGGACCTGTAGAAACAGCTCACCTTTCTTCCGGATTGGCACACCTTGGAAATATTGCTTACAAATTAGAACGTGTTTTAACGTTTAATCCAAGTTCAGAGACTTTTGTAAATGATCCTGAAGCTGATGCAATGCTCACAAGAAATTATCGGAATGGGTTTGTTGTTCCAGATAAAGTATAAATACAGGTACACGAATGAATTACAAAAAACTCAAATCTTTGACAGTATTAAACTGCAGCTTGCTGTTTTTCTGTCAATGCAGTTATGGCCAAATGATTGATCTACAGGTTAATGAGGCTGATAAAAAAGTAGATGTGAAAATTGATGGTAAACTTTTTACCGCTTACATCTACCCTTACAATGTGAAAAAACCCGTGCTGTGGCCAATCATGTCACGGGCAGGAAATATCCTAACACGGAGTTATCCAATGATCAACAAAGAAGGAGATCGCACTGATCATCCACACCATGTTGGTGTTTGGCTAAACTATGGCGACGTAAACGGGCTTGATTTCTGGAATAATTCAGAAGCAATTAGCGCTGAAAAAAGGGATCAATATGGCAGCATCTATCATCGGTCAATTGAAAAAGTTGAAAGTGGTAAGGGGGATGCCACCTTAGTAACCACTGCTGATTGGAAATCTCCGGATAATACTATCATGCTTGAGGAGCAAACGAGCTTCAACTTTATAGTTCAGAAGAATGTACGTATTATTGATCGTGCCACTACACTAAAGGCTGTAATTGATGAGGTGAAATTCACTGACAATAAAGAAGGAATGTTTGCAATTCGTGTGGCTCGTGAATTGGAACTTCCATCTGAAAGTCCAACTGAATTAATGGATGCCCGCGGTAATGTTACGAAAGTCGAGAAAATGGACAACCAATTTGTAAAGGGTAATTATAGAAGTGCAGACGGAGTGGAAGGGAAAGAGGTTTGGGGGACCCGTTCACGTTGGATGAAACTATCAAGCGAAATTAAAGGTGAAACAGTTGCTTTAATCATAATTGATCACCCTTCAAACGTTGGATACCCAACCTATTGGCATGCCCGGGATTATGGTCTATTCGCGGCAAATACGCTGGGTCAGAGCATATTTTCTGATGGCAAAAATGTATTGAATTTCAGCATGAAGAAAGGTGAGTCAGTAACATTCAAATACAGGCTTGTTATAGCTGGCGAGAACTTAACTGATGATCAAATCAACAAACTGGCTGACAAATACAAGAAGAAATAGCTCCTTCGTGGAGCAATAAAATCGAATTATATTAATCATTCTAAAATACAATAATGACTAAGAAATACGCTATCGCAACATTAATGATCATTGTCTCTTCACTCGGTATTCATGCACAGAATCCGAAATTGAAAAATGCATTCAATGGAAAGAACCTTAAGGGATGGGTTGTGCCCGAAAATAATATTTGGTGGACAGCAAAGGATGGTATCCTGTCTGTTAAGAGCGGCCCTGATCAAAAAGGGTCCATACTGTGGACAGAAAAGCAATATTCAAACTTTATCATCGAAACCGAATTTTTGATGGGTGATGGAATTATTGATTCAGGGATTTTTGTACGCACGGAAGACGTACAAATTCAAATCGGCATCTCTGGTTCTCTCAAACGTGACATGACAGGCTCTCCTTATATTCCTGGGAAAGGATATCCCGTTGAAGCAAATGGAGTTAAAGAGCTTCTCAAGTTGAAGGATTGGAATACTTTCAAGGTAGAGGCTATTGGTAACAACTACAAGGTTTGGTTGAATGGACAACAAGTACTTAATTATGAATCAGAAGATGGTCTTGTTAGTGGTCCTATCGGCCTTCAACTACATCCAGGAAAGATTATGGCCATTGATTTCCGCAACATTAAAATAGCTGAAATTTGACGTTGGTCTGTAGTTACTCCTGTAGGTCAAAAAAATAATTGAACCCCTTTAATAAGTTTGACGCTGGCCAAATAAAAAACTATCGTTGGTATGTCTGTGCTTTGTTGTTTTATGCTACCACACTTAGGTATGTAGATCGGCAGGTAATCGGAATCCTGAAACCAGTACTTGAACAAGATTTTGGCTGGAGTGAAATTGATTATAGTAATATAGTTGTCGCCTTTGCAGCCGCTTATGCAGTGGGATTACTCGGTTTTGGCAGAATAATAGACAAAATAGGCACTAAGCTAAGCTATTCCATTTCACTAATTGTTTGGAGCCTCGCATCAGTGGCTCATGCCCTGGCAAAAACAACTTTTTTTTTTCGGAATATTCCGTGCCATATTGGGCCTCAGTGAAGGAGGGAATCTTCCTACGGCCATTAAAACGGTGGCCGAGTGGTTCCCAAAAGAAGAGCGGGCACTTGCAACCGGTATCTTTATCAGTGGAGCTAATATTGGCGCTATTTTCGTTCCAATCGTAGTTCCCGTAATTTTAACAATATACGGATGGCAAGAGGCTTTTATTATTTCCGGGGCTTTTGGATTTATTTGGCTGATATTCTGGTGGAAATTCTATGATATACCGGCACAACAAAAAAGACTGAGTAAAGAAGAGTATAACTACATACACAGCGATAGTGACGAAAAAAATGAAAGTACTGATAAAGTATCATGGTTCAAACTCCTTACCTTTAAGCAGACCTGGGCCTTTATCGTTGGTAAATTACTAACAGACCCTATTTGGTGGTTCTTCCTATTTTGGCTTCCCTCCTATTTTGCTACTTCCTTCCACGTCGATTTTACAAAACCCAGTTTACATCTTGCCATTATCTATACAGCCACTACGATTGGGAGTATTGGTGGAGGTTATCTATCGGGTTGGTTTATTAAAAATGGATGGCCGGTATTTAAAGCACGGAAAATATCTATGCTCATTTTTGCATTGTGCGCAACACCAATCATATTAACCCAATTCTTAACCAACGTATGGGTAGCAGTAGCAATAATCAGTCTGGCAGTAGCGTCGCACATGGCCTGGAGTACTAACGTTATAACAACCGCCAGTGATATGTTTCCAAAGAAAGTCCTGAGCAGCATAGTGGGTATTGGTAGTATGGCTGGCGCCGTTGGTGGCATTCTTTTTCCCTTGGTTATAGGTCGGCTGCTTAATTACTATCAGATATTGGGTGACATTAGCGCCGGTTATAATATCCTGTTTATTATCTGTGGATGCGTTTACCTGACAGCATTCGCCCTGATGCATTTGATAACACCAGAGCAAAAGGCCATAGATATTTGAATCTTTTCACATCCAATCTTGTTGGTTTCAAAATCGAGGTAAAAAATATAAATTACAATCCAAAATCATAGTTTAAAGCATTTTTTCTTTAGATTTTTACAACTCACATTAAATAAAAAACAATGGCAATCAGAAATGCAACAGCCCTCTGGAAGGGTACCTTAAAAGAAGGTAAAGGCAAAATGAATTTTAGCAATTATAGTGGCCCATTTACTTTTGCTTCACGCTTTGAAGAGGGCAAAGGGACAAATCCTGAAGAACTGGTGGGCGCTGCTCATGCAGGGTGTTATTCAATGTTTCTTTCGGCACTTATTAGTGGAGAAGGGTTAAAACCACAAAGCATTGAAACAACCGCTACTGTAACGCTTGGAAAGGATGCTACCGGCCCGTGTATAACAAAAATCAATTTGGATTGCAATGTGAATTGCAAAGGCCTGGCCAAAGGTAAATTTAAAGAATTGGCTGCTGCCGCCAAGGAAAAATGCCCGATCTCGAGGCTTTATGCCGGCAGCACTGCCAAAATTAGTTTGGATGCCAAATTAAAAAACGAAAACCAATGAGAGGCATTCCATTTGGCTTGTCCGTAGTCTGTGTTGTCCTTCTTTTTCTTTCCTGTGACACTTCCTCGAAAAATCAATTTGCTATCACTACTTCGGACAGCCTTGTTTTTAAGCAAGCCTATGCGAATGGTATTTTAGTCAATGAGGGTTTTGAAAGATGTCGGCGGTTTGTCGATGACTGGTTAGAACATGCAGATCCTACAACCGGACTTATTCCCAGGAACTTGTACGAGGATACCGATATCTGGAATGCAAAGGATGCAGCTGCTGATAATTATCCATTTATGGTGTTGACAGCTGCTTTGACGGATCAGAAATTATTTCAAGGCAGGATGCTTGAAATGCTGGCATCAGAAACCCGACTAACATCTCGTATTGATAATTTACCAGACACCTATTCCTTTGCGAAACAGGATTTTATAAGTCCTGATCCAAATCTGGACGACATCTTGTTTGGTTCATCCGAATACATAAAAGATGGTTTGCTGCCTCTCACTGAGTGGCTTGGTAAAAGTCCATGGTCTGAAAGAATGATTACCATATTAGATGACATTTGGAAACATGCCCCCATTCAAACTCCATTTGGAAAAATAGTGTCAACCAATGTGGAACTGAATGGTGAAATGTTGCAAGTCCTTTCCAGAATCTATTGGATGACGGGAGACCAAAAATACCTGGATTGGGCTATTCATCTCGGGGACTATTATTTATTGGATGACCAACACCCAACCCGAAATTTCAGCGTACTCAGATTACGCGACCATGGATGTGAAGTCGTTTCTGGCCTCTGTGAACTTTATGCGACTTTAAGCGTGGCTGATCCTGAAAAGAAGATAATCTATCAGCCGCAAATTCATGAAATGCTCAATCGAATTTTGGAAGTAGGTAGAAATGAGGATGGGCTGTTCTATAATTCAATCAACCCACAAACCGGGAAAATACTACAAAATGAAACTGCCGATAATTTTGGTTATACCCTCAATGGTTTCTATACAGTTTATCAGGTCGATTCCGTCGAAGCTTACAGAAATGCTACCTTGAAAGGGCTGAGTGCCCTCAACGGAAAGTATAGGAATTTTGACTGGGAGCATGGTTCTTCTGATGGTTATGCCGACGCAATTGAAGGAGCGCTGAATTTGTATGCCAGAGAACCTATCGAATCTACTGCAGCATGGATAGATAGCGAAATACAGGTTATGTGGTCAATGCAAGACTCCAGTCATAGAGCGAATACTTCGCAGTGGCGTTCATCGGGTGTTATAGAGGGTTGGCATGGCGATGGAAATTTCGCCAGGACTACTATCATGTACTGCTTATGGAAAACACAGGGAATGACGGTGGTTCCCTGGAGGAATGATATCCAAATTGGAGCTGTAATACGTGGCAATGATATGATGATTAGCACTGCAGTCGATACAGAATGGCAGGGAGTCCTGAAATTTGATGCACCAAGACACAAAACCAATATGAATATGCCCTATGACTGGCCCAGGATTAACCAGTTTCCACAGTGGTTCACAACAGAAGAAAATTCAACTTACCAGTTGGTTAACTTACAAGGGTCGAAGAAAGAATCTTTCACAGGAAAACAATTGACGGATGGAGTGAATGTTAAATTGATCAAAGGAGTCAATCAATTTGTGTTAAGGAATCTCTGATAGTGAATAATTGAGGATTCTTCGGTATTTATATATAGATGAAAGTTTTCCCCAATAATCAATTATTACAAATCAATCTATGGTCATGAGAATCTTTGCAATTACAATCTTACTTTCGGTTTCACAATTATCATTGGCACAAACTAACTGTGCCTGTTGCACAGACTACCACAAACAATTTGATTTTTGGGTTGGCGACTGGATTGTGAATGATACTACTGGAATCAAAGTCGGTGAAAATCTAATCGTCAAGCTGGAAGACGATTGCATAATCAATGAACATTGGGAAGGTGCCGGAGGTTCTACAGGCAGGAGCTACAACTATTTCAATCTTTCAGACTCCACCTGGAACCAGGTCTGGATCGACAACAGCGGCTCAAACCTCGTTTTGAAAGGAAAAGCGAAAGAGAATCAAATGATCTTAAAAAGTGAGTTGATTAAAGGAACACGCGTTGATTGGTATCGTAATAAAATTACATGGACCAAAAACAATGATGGTACGGTAACCCAATTTTGGGAAATATTGGACAAAAATGATAATCTTTTGTCTGTAGCTTTCAAGGGCATTTACATAAGAAAATAGACCCTTCTCCTGAGTTGTGAATAAATCATGAAACGACACAGTGTTAATTCTAAATGAAGGTCCAACTCTTGGCTTTTAATTTCACAACCTTATCTCCCGCTAAGTTGTAACCCACTTTTTCCATATCTTGTTCTATCAAAAATTAAGAACCACTCCGATGGACACATTATCAGTATATACAAAGATTCATAATCACCTGGTCATTTTATCAATTTGCACCTTACTGATTTCCTGCAGCCAAAGCCAAGAGGCCCTAATTGTTGATGACAAAACAATAGCTGACGAATCCATAACTTCTGATTGGTTGGCGTATGGCAGAACCCATAATGAAAGACGTTTTAGTCCAGTAGAAGACATAAACGTTAGCAATGTTGCTGATTTGAAAGTTGATTGGTTTATTGATCTGCCGGAGGATGTAGGGTTAGTATCTACCCCTTTGGTTGTGGATGGCGTCCTTTATTTTACAGGAACTATGAATATAATCAGGGCAGTAAATGCAGTTACGGGCGAATTAATATGGCGATTTGATCCTGAAGTCGTGAAATATATCGGAAATAAAAAGCAGGCTGGATTTGTGCACAACCGGGGTATTTCTTTTTATAAAGGGAAAGTGTTTACGGCTACCTGGGATGGGAGGTTAATAGCCATTGATGCGAAAACTGGTACCGAAATATGGACGGCCGTGACTTTCGATCCTGAAAGGGCTTTATTCATTACAGGAGCTCCGAAAGCTTTTAAAGGGAAAGTTTTAATTGGCAATGGGGGAACAGAGCATGGGCCATCGAGAGGTTTTGTTACGGCTTATGATGCCGAGACCGGTGAGGAAGCATGGAAATTCTACATCGTTCCCGGAAACCCGGCTGATGGTTTTGAAAATGATGCGATGGAAATGGCTGCCAAAACATGGACAGGCGAATGGTGGAAACACGGTGGGGGCGGAAATGCCTGGAATGCGTTTACATATGATCCTGATCTGGATATTTTGTACATAGGTACCGGAAATGGCTCACCCTGGAACCGAAAGATTAGAAGCCCGGATGGTGGTGATAACCTTTTCCTGTGCGCCATAGTGGCTCTTGATCCTGATACGGGAGAGTATCTGTGGCATTACCAGACCAACCCAGGTGAGAGCTGGGATTATAATTCCAATATGGATATCATTTTAGCTGATCTGAATATCAATGGTGAAGAGATCAAAGCAATTTTACACGCACCAAAAAATGGATTCTTTTATGTCATCAATCGAGAAACCGGAAAGTTGATTTCTGCTGAGCCTTTTGCTGAGACCAGTTGGGCATCTCATATAGACTTAGCAACAGGTAGACCAGTAGAAATCGAAGGGGCCAGATATGAAAACGACACCGCTTACATTACTCCAAGTAACTATGGTGCACATAGTTGGCATGCAATGTCTTATAACCCACAAACGGGTCTAGCCTATATTCCAGCGCTGCATCGTGCATTGAATTACACCGACGAGGGTATAGATATAGAGAATTGGCACTCCGTTGAGTTCCAGGGAGGATTTGGTGTAAAGGTATTCGATGTAACAAATCAACCCAGGGACTATCCAGCTTCTTTAATAGCCTGGGATCCGGTGAAACAAAGGGAAGCATGGTCGGTACCACAGGATGATTTCTGGAATGCAGGCACTTTGACTACCGGAGGAAATCTGGTATTTCAAGGCAGGTCCGATGGTAAACTTTTGGCATACAATGCAAGTACTGGTGATACTGTATGGACATTTGATGTTGGGTTAGGCATTTCTGCGCCTCCTATTACTTATAAAATCGATGGCAGACAATACATTTCTCTTTTAGTGGGATGGGGAGGTGCGTATTCCGGATTGTCCGCTAATGACCATGGATGGGCTTATAAAGCACAAATGAGAAGGCTGATCACCTTCTCTCTTGACGGTTTGGCTGATATGCCTAAGTTATCTCCACCAATAAATCCGGTACCAATTAATGCTCCAGATTTTGTTGTTGACCAGGAGCTTGCATCCACAGGGGCAATTATTTATGATAAGAATAATTGTTCGTGGTGCCATGGTCAAAATGTCCTTTCGGGAGGAATGGGACCTGATCTAAGAGCTTCACCCATCCCATTAGAAAAAATAGCCTTTGCGGCAGTTGTAAGGGATGGAGCCAAGTCTGAACAGGGTATGCCCCCAATGCCCGATATTACAGATGAAGAACTCGTTTCACTTATGCATTATATAAGAAGAACAGCACATGAAGCTTCACAACCTTAAATCTCTCCCCTATTTTAAAAAGTTTTAGAAAATTTTTTACTATAATAGAAACCTTATGCAATTAGCGTTGTCTTTTGGCTGTATTGAGGTTAAGTCAACGACTCAAAATAACAAACCACATGAAGTACCTTCTAATCCTGGCAATTTGCTTGTCAGTGAGTAATTTATTTTGTCAGGAACTCACGCAAAACATAAGAGGTCAAGCAAGGGATGCACAATCAGGGTCACCAATAGTTGGAGTTACCGTTATTGTCATGGGTACTCAACCTTTAAAAGGAGGAGTAACCGACCTGGAAGGCAATTTTAGAATCGAAGGGGTCAAAGTTGGACGGCATAACATTAAAGCATCTTTTATTGGCTATGAAGAACAAGTAATCCCAGAAGTACTACTCGGTGCCGGGAAAGAGGTATTCCTGGACATTTCATTACATGAATCTCTGGTAAAGTTGGATGAAATAGTCATAACTGAAGAGCAAGAGAAGGGTCAACCGCTCAATGAAATGGCAGGAGTCAGTGCCCTATCGTTTAGTGTTGAAGAAACCAGCAGGTATGCTGCAACTTTCGACGATCCTGCAAGGGCTGCGTTATCATTCGCTGGTGTGAGAGGTGGAGGAGACGATGTACTGAATGAAATTGTCATCCGCGGAAATTCACCAAAAGGATTACTCTGGCGAATTGAAGGGATCGAGATCCCTAACCCCAACCATTTCGCTGAAGATGGCTCATCGGGAGGAGGAATTAGTATGCTGAGTTCAAGTATGCTCAGCAATTCAGATTTCTTTACTGGGGCCTTCCCTGCGGAGTACAGCAATGCCCTTTCGGGTGTGTTTGATATCAAACTTCGAAAAGGTAATCCCGATAAAAGGGAGTATGCTTTTCAAGCAGGACTATTGGGATTAGCTGCCGCAGCTGAAGGCCCGATTGGGAATTCAAGAGCCACCTACCTTATTAACTACAGATATTCAACACTTGCAATGTTTGACAACATCGGAGTTAAAATCCTGGGAGAAAATGAAGCCATCACTTTCCAGGATCTCTCCTTTAAAGTGCATGTTCCTACAAAAGGAGCCGGATCGTTTTCTTTCTGGGGTCTCGGAGGTGGAAGTGAAGACATCTACAACGCGGATGTCAAAAACGGAGAATTCTACAATGAAGATTTTCTTACCCGATTAGGAATTTTAGGATTATCACATGTGTACTATCTTAATGAGAATACTTATCTCGAGTCCCAGTTAGCCATTTCGGGCCACCACAACGACTATACTGAAGACTCTTTGAACCAACAAATATTTTATAAGGAGGATTTTATCAATACGGCTATTAGGGGCGGACTCTTACTGAATAAAAAGTTTAACGCCAGACATACACTAAAGACAGGTGGGTTCTTTTCACACCTTGGATTTGACTTGTTTTCCGAGTTCTGGAATCGAAATCCACAGGGGTTTATTACTGAATTAGATCAGAAAGGAAGCAGTGAGTTTCTTCAAACTTATGCGCAATGGCAATACCGGGCATCCGACAAACTAACCTTTAACTCAGGCCTCAATTACTCACAATTCATGCTCAATAACAATAATACCCTTGAACCACGATTCAGCTTAAAATGGGAAATGACCCCAAAACAAACCCTCAGCGCTGGTATAGGTTGGCATAGTCGTTTAGAGTCCTTTTCTGTTTACATGGCCCAGGAAGAACAATCCGATGGTAGTTTCGTGAGGCCCAACGAGGACCTTGATTTTAGCAAAGCCCGCCATTATGTGGTAGGCTATCAAGTGAAAATCAAACCTGATTTAAGATTCAAAACAGAAGTCTACTATCAGGACCTTTACAATGTCCCAATTCGAGAAGCTGATCCTAACCGACCATGGAGACAGGTGTTTTCCATACTCAATGAAAGTGATGGATTTATCGTTGACACCCTGGTAAACAAAGGAACCGGCGAGAATTATGGCATCGAACTGACCCTTGAAAAATTCTTTACGAACAACTATTACATTACAGCCACAGGGTCATTGTTTGAGTCTAAATATACCGGTGCCGATGGCATTAAAAGAGACTCCCGATTTAATGCGAATTTTGTAACAAACTTCACTGGTGGAAAAGAGTTTAAAGTAGGCAAAAACAAGAACAATTTAATCACATTGAATGCGAGAATGATTTGGGCTGGGAATAATCGGTACATTCCTTTTAATCTTACCGCTTCCAACCAGGAAGGATTCGGAATTCCAAACTTCAACAATGCGTATACCGAACGGATGGAAGATTATTGGCGAATGGATTTTGGAATTAGTTATCGTAAGAATAAAGGACGACATTCAAGTATCATCGCCCTGAACATTCAAAACGTAACGGGCAAGGTGAATCAATTGGAGCCCTATTACAGCTAGTTTAGTAATTCTGTAAGGTATGAGGAACAACTGGGGATGTTTCCTAACCTGAGTTACAGGATTGAGTTCTAAGGAAGAATAATTGAGACAGATTTCATGCCAAGTTGACAATATAAGGTAATATTGACAATATATTGTCACCAATTATTCGGTTAAAAATTTAGAGAATTCCCTTGCCTAAATAATGCCTTAACTTCGGTGGAATCTTTCGTTCGATAACTGCATGATGGATTTTCCACTTTTCATCGCCGACAAACTCTTCCAGCATTTTCACTTCCTTGCCTTCTGTGACTGCCACAGGAACACCATCGCGGTAAAGGATACGGTTCCCAAAGTAGGCGGTAATCTTCCTTCCTGGAGTAATGATACCCGTGAGGTTCAATGGATCTGCAGCACTTATAGAGATCAGCTCACCTTCCTTTGGTTCTTTCTTAACTTTTCGTAGGAGGGTTAATGCTTCAGGAAGCGCAAACTGTTCTCCCCAGACACCCTGAACAAAGCGGCCACCACGAATCAATCCCCTGGCTTCCAGAATTCTTAATACTCTTACCAATTCCCTCCAGGGTGGTACCAGCTGCTCACGATCGGCCAACTTTCTGAACAGTACTCCATAACGCCTAAGAAGCGCCATGCACATTTCTTCCAGGTATTCTCTCCGATCTTCAAACTTCTCCTGAGACTGATCTATTAAAGTCCATCGCCCTGCCTGGTCCATGGTAAATACTTCCTTCTTGGCTCTTCGTCTTCCCGTTTTATATTTCAACGGAACCAGCAAAGCCCTCAGTCCTGAGAAGCTATCCGACGTAGCAAGACCGTGACTTACTAATTCAGCCAACGCTTCCTCTACCTGGCCATCGAACAATTTCGAACCGGTGACAAGATCATTAAAGAATGATGCTCCCTTGTTTTGAAGTATTGAAATGATAGTATATGCATGCGAAGACAATTCTTGCTGATCTTCAGAATTCCCTTTCCATAATGCAATGTTTCCTCTGCCTAAAAGGCATAGAGGTGTATTTTTTACCGGAGATGGTGCCTTTTTTCCATTCTCATGATCAACAACAATGGGTCGGAACCTGCCCCAGGTAATCTTCCCGGAAATACACAGAACATCGAGCCACATGTAATCATAGTCTTTCAATCTGTCGGGAATAATAGATCCCTCCCAGGCAGCAGCCGGGGCTTCATAACCCTCCAGTTTGCTGATGATGTCCTCTAACGCACGAGGCCCTTCCAATTTACTCTCCCCTGAAAGTCCATGCCATTGTAAAAGAAACCGCATATAATCAGCTGCAGAAACAGCTTCAATCTCTGAGCGAAGTTTTTGAATCGTATAGCGATGTATCCTGGCCAGCAGTCGACGTTCACACCATTCCCTTTCCTCCGCTCCAGGGTTAAAGAATCCCCTGAAAACAAAACCGTCATTTTCGAGGGCAAGCATTGCCGTTTCAATTTGGGTATCACTGAGCTTCATCAAATCAGCCAGCTGGCTAACCAGAACAGGCCCCATAATTTCCAAACGACCCCTGACAACCTCAATTAACGCCTTGGATTCTTCCCAATCCTGGCTGGCCAATTTTTCCGGAAGTACAATTGATGGATGAAATTCCCTACCGGGATAGATTGTTTTGAACTGTGGAATCCTTTCCGCTGCTACCCACAATTTTGATCCATCCTCTGTAACCAGGGATGTTACCCTATTTTCTTGAATAAGTTCCTGAAAATAGGTCTCCCAACTGTTCAATCCGTCTCCAAGCTGTCCTTCTTCTTCCGACAAAAAACCAGCCAGAACAAGTGAATCATGTAATTCATCGGCATTGGAAACCTGCGGCCATGCTTCGATTTTAACGGCCTGAATTGCCGCAAAATCAAGGGCGGCCAAATCCCTTGCATCAGCCGGATCAAGCCAATTACGACTCTGGATGTTATTTGTTCGTCGCTCCGCTGCTTCACCCGGATCAAGATAAGCATAAGGCCGTGCGTTAATAATTTCCTGGGCCATGGGTGATGGTTCCCGCAGGTCTTTGGCTAAAAGTTCAATTTCACCTGATTTAATTCTTGTTAGCAACGCTTCAAGACCATCTATATCCATGGCTTCGGTAAGACAGTCATGTATTGTTTGATTTACCAGGGGATGATCAGGAACTTCACGTTCTCCAACAATATTTTCCAGGCACGCCAGTTGGTCAGGAAACACAAGCGCTATCAAGTCTTCAGAATTTGACCGCTGGATTTGTGGAGGTACTTTTTTGCCGCCCTGTCGGCGAATAATGGCAAGTGCCCTGGACGCATTCCAACGCCAACGTACTTCAAACATTGGTGCATCAAGTAGCGCCTGTATGAGCACATCCCTTACGGTTTTTGGGTTGAGGTATTGGTAAACCTCCTCGATTGGGAAGCTGTGGGTACTGCCGAGTGACATAATGATGTTATCATCGGTAGCTGCAGCTTGCAATTCAAAATTGAATTTGCGGCAAAATCGCTTTCGTAATGAAAGTCCCCACGCCCTGTTAAGTCTGCTTCCAAATGGTGAATGGATAACAAGGTGCATGTCCCCAGCTTCATCAAAGAATCGCTCCATTACAAGCGTATCCTGATTAGGAATTATCCCCAGGGCAGATTTTCCCGCAGCCAGGTAGGTAATCATCTGATCGGCAGCATCAAAGCCAATCCCCACTTCCTTCATTAGCCAATCCAGCGCCTCCGATTTGTAACCCTCATCCGGTTGCTCACCTTCTTCCAATTCTTCTAACTTCTTGAGCTCACTTAAGTCACCCAGCCTCTCTGAGATCTCTACTCGTATCCTTGAGACGGCTTCAGATAGTTCCTTTGTTCTTCCCGGCGCTTCACCCAACCAAAAAGGGATGGTAGGGGGCGCTCCTTTTGCATCCTCAACACGCACTTTGCCACTCTCAATTTTGAGCAGCCTCCAGGAATTATTTCCTAACTGGAAAATATCTCCTGGTATGCTTTCAACAGCAAAATCTTCGTTGATTGTACCAACAAAAGTGCTTGTCGGCTCCATGATCACATCGTAATCAAAATTATCGGGAATAGCTCCACCAGATACAAGGGAGGTAATCCTGGCGTTCTTTCTTGCCCTTAGTTTTTTGTTTACTACATCATGGTGAATGTACGCTCCTCTCCTGCCCCTGCGTGTGGCGTAACCATCAGAAAGCATGGTTACAATCTCATCGAATTCGCTTCGTTCAAGATTGCGATAAGGATAGGCTTTGGTCACCATTCCATACATCTCATCTTCTGTATAGTCATCACCGGCAAGTTCGGCAACAAGCTGCTGGGCCAATATGTCAATGGGTTTTTCAGGAATTATCAGTTCATCCAGCTCACCATGCCTGATGGCATTAATTACAGCCACACATTCAACGAGTTCGTCCCTGCTTAATGGAAAAATGATTCCCTTAGGGACACCGCCAACATGGTGACCAGATCGGCCGACCCGTTGCAACAGGCTTGCAATCGATCTTGGTGACCCGATTTGGCAAACAAGATCTATGCCCCCGATATCTATACCTAGCTCAAGGGATGCAGTGGCAACCAATGCCTTTAAGTGCCCTTCCTTCAATCGTGTTTCGGCATCGAGGCGGTGATCTTTCGACATACTGCCATGGTGAGCTGCAACATTTTCCTTTCCCAATCGATTGGCCAGGTTATGGGACATCCTCTCGGCAAGCCTTCGGGTGTGAACAAAAATGAGGGTAGTCTTATGGGTTTTAATCAGTTGTTCTAACCGATTATAAACTTCCTCCCATACTTCATTGGCCATAATTGGAAGCAATGGAGAACGCGGCATATCAATTGACAATTCAAGTTTACGCTTAAGCCCAACATTGACAATATGACAATCCAGCTTATTGGGATTTGGGTTACCCGTTAAGAAACAAGCAACTTTTTCAATTGGTTTTTGTGTTGCTGAAAGTCCTATCCGCACTAGTTTCCTCAGCGTTAAATGCTCAAGCCGCTCCAGCGATAAAGCAAGATGTGAACCCCGTTTATCCTGAACCAAAGCATGTATTTCATCTACAATGACTGTTTCAACATTTGACAGCATTTTTCTCCCATTCACACTTGTCAAAAGGATATAAAGGGACTCGGGTGTGCTCACAAGAATATGAGGATGTTTTTTGAACATAGCAGTGCGTTGATACGGTGTCGTATCTCCTGTCCTCAAGCCTACATTGATATTAATTTCCTGATTCTTCTTTGTCTTTAGTTCCTCTTTTAGTCCCCTGATTGGTAACTGCAGATTCTTCTCAATGTCATTACTCAGTGCTTTGAGTGGAGAGACATAAACGACATATGTCTTCTCTTCAAGAAGATGTTTAAGATCCCTCTGCACTAAATCATCAATCACCGCAAAAAATGCTGACAATGTTTTACCACTCCCAGTCGGAGCACTGATAAGTACGTTCCTGCCTTTTTTGATTTCAGGCCAGGCGAGTTGCTGAGCTTCGGTCGGCTCACCAATGGCCTTGCCAAACCATTTCCACACTATGGAATTAAAACCTTTCAATTTCCTTTTAGAGATTAATATATGTAAGATCACACTCATCCGAACCTTTATGAATAAAGTTGCAATATCCCGTAATGCTTAATGTTTGCCACGTT
>JAQCLE010000086.1 GCA_027592755.1 Bacteroidota bacterium
AATGAGTTTCCGCTTGACTTTTTTAAATTATATTATACGTGAAATGAGGGCGGTTTTCTTTTTAAAATTCTTTAAAAAATACAATTTATACAAATTGATTTTTTCCTAGAATTTAAGGTACCAAACCAAGGGTTTCATCTTCCTTTAAAAGAATAATCTCTTAACTTTGGCAACAATTTGATAACATAAAATATTGTGGGTCAAGTAATTGATTTAAGTGGGTTTGATAAAAGCTCTAAACAGGATTGGGAAGCTACCGTTAGGCAGGAATTAAACATTCAACATCCTATCGAAAATTTGAGATGGAGTCACGATCCTTCCATCGATATCGATCCGATTTATTTCTCTTCAGATGTTGATTCTCTAAATGAATTAAATTCTCCAGTGCAAGAAAACCCTGAGGTTGTAAATTTCGCGAAAGTAGAAATTGGTAAACCATCTGAAACTTTAACTTTTTGTGAAAAAATCTCGCCTTTTTGCGATGCCTTCATTTTAGATTTTTCTAAGATTCAAAAAATTCATGATTCCGAAATCATTAAGCTTATCCTATCGGGCAAACCCATTGTACACTTCACTGGATTGTGTTATCAAACTATCAATGATCTTCTCCCTATTATTAAAAATATAAAGGTATCCGGTTCACTCCGGATTGATCCCATTGGAACCAGCGATAATATAGATGATGAAATGATCTATAATTTGATCGATCAGTCTGAACTCTCAAACTTTTCCCTGATGACAATCCGTGGTGATGAATTAATCCGATCAGGAGCTAGTATTGTTCAAGAAATAGGTACTGTTTTTTCAATCATGGTTGATAATATCAACCGACTGACTGACAAGGGGTGCCATGTCAACACCCTTTTGAGTAAGACCGAAGTTGCTACAGTTACAGGTCAGGATTTCTTCCATGAGGTTGCAAAGATCAGATCTTATAGGATTTTAGCGGGTGCCATAGGCATGGAGTTTGGAAAAGACTCACACTATATGAGAATTAACACAACGACATCACTGCAAAACGCATCTGATAGCGATGAAGAAAATAACATCATACGTAACACAATTGCCTCGATGGCAGCAATTACTGGTGGAGTAGATACCATTAACGTTAAACCTCATTTAAGTATTAATCCTACTTTAGATAGCCATCGCACTGCCCTTAACATTCCAAATCTTCTGAAAGAAGAATCTTATTTCAATAAAGTACGAAACCCTTCTGAGGGGTCATATTATCTTGAAAGATTAACCCAAATGATGTCGGCTGCTGCCTGGAAATTCTTCCAGGAAATTGAAAGCCAGGGTGGCTTCATTCAAGCCAGAAATTCACAATGGCTTGAGAAGCAATTTGATTCACATAAGAAATGGCTCAAACGAGTAAACGAGAAATGAAGCCGGATTTTACCAAAATTGTCCTCAAGCAGTCAACGACAAAAGTGGCCAATACTAATAAGTCTGGCTGGGAAACATTTGAAGGAATCAATGTGCCCCAGATAATCAGCAAAGATATAATAGAACCGGATTTGAGTGCTTTCTCATCAGGTCAACCGCCTTTTCTTCGAGGGCCATATGCAACCATGTATGCCCGACGACCCTGGACCATCCGCCAGTATGCCGGCTTTTCAACAGCCGAGGCATCTAATGCATTCTACAGAAGAAATCTTGCGGCTGGCCAAAAGGGCTTATCCGTTGCATTTGATCTTCCTACACATAGGGGCTATGATTCTGATCATGAGCGTGTCGTTGGGGATGTAGGCAAAGCCGGAGTTGCTATTGACTCAATTGAGGATATGAAAATCCTATTTGATAGTATACTCCTTGACCAAATGTCAGTTTCCATGACCATGAACGGAGCGATAATTCCAATTATGGCTTTTTACATTGCGGCTGCCCGGGAGCAGGGCATCATGCCTGAACAACTCCAGGGTACCATTCAGAATGACATTCTAAAGGAGTTTATGGTGCGTAACACGTATATATATCCTCCAAAGCACTCGATGAGAATTGTTGGAGACATTTTTAAGTATGCCGCACATCACATGCCCCGATTCAATTCCATCAGCATCAGTGGCTACCACATGCACGAAGCAGGCGCCCCTGCAGATCTCGAGCTTGCATATACATTGGCTGACGGCCTTGAATATGTCCGAACCGGCCTGAAAGTCGGCCTGCGGATCGATGATTTTGCACCGCGACTGTCTTTTTTCTGGGGAATTGGAATGAACCATTTCATGGAAATTGCAAAAATGAGGGCGGGCAGAATAATCTGGTCGGTTATCATTAAGCAATTCAATCCAAAGAATCCCAAGTCGATGGCATTACGAACCCATTGCCAGACATCAGGTTGGAGTTTAACAGAACAGGATCCTTATAATAATGTTGCTAGAACGACCATTGAAGCAATGGCCGCTGTTTTAGGTGGGACTCAATCGCTGCATACCAATGCTTTAGATGAAGCCATAGCACTACCAACAGATTTCTCAGCAAAAATTGCCCGCAATACCCAACTCATTCTTCAGAACGAAACTAACATTACCAGGGTAGTTGACCCCTGGGGTGGATCTTATTATGTGGAATACCTGACTGGTCAGCTAATAATAAAAGCCTGGGAACATATACAGGAAATAGAAGCGCTTGGAGGAATGGCCAAAGCCATTGAATCGGGTTTTCCAAAAATGAGGATTGAAGAAGCTGCTACCAAAAAACAAGCGCGGATTGACAATGGCGAAGAAGTGATTATTGGAGTGAATAAATACAAGACCAATAATGAAACGGAAATTGAAATCCTCGATATTGACAATAATGCAGTTCGCGAAAACCAGATTAAGAGGCTCATGGTCTTAAAGGCCTCTCGTAATTCCGAGGATGTTAACGAGAGCCTGGCCTCGTTGACCTCATGTGCGCAAACCGGACATGGTAATTTGCTTGAACTGGCTATCGATGCAGCCCAAAAAAGGGCTACTTTAGGAGAGATAACAATGGCAATGGAAAAGGTCTTTGGGCGTCATGAAGCTATCTCACATTCAATAGCCGGAGTATATCAAAGGGAAGTGGAAACCAACGAATCATATCTCAAAGCCAGGATACTCTCCGATGAGTTTGCCGAAAAAGACGGTCGTCGTCCAAGAATATTAGTAGCTAAAATGGGGCAGGACGGCCACGACCGGGGCTCAAAAATTATTGCAACAAGTTTTGCTGACCTCGGTTTTGACGTTGATCTCGGGCCCCTATTCCAAACCCCAAGTGAGGTTGCCAGACAGGCCATTGATAATGATGTTCACATTATCGGAATTTCAAGCCTTGCAGCGGGACATAAATCCTTAGTTCCACAATTGATCGAGGACTTGAAAAAAAATAACCGAGAGGATATGATGGTCATTGTGGGAGGGGTAATTCCAAAAAAAGACCACCAATTTTTATTTGATAAGGGAGTAAGTTGCATTTTCGGGCCCGGAACTGTTATTGCCGAAGCTGCCATTCAAGTCTTAGAAAAACTTCTTGCCGATTAACCGGTGTGATCGCTTATAATTAGCCAGTTTCCATTAATTTTATTAAAAACCAGGGTGAAGATTCCATCAAGGTCTCCAATTACCCTTTTTAGGTAAAATCTCCCTACAATTAAATATGAATCCGTTGCAATGGCCTTAGCTTCCAAAATAGTAAATATCAATTCACCCATGGCTTCATTGTTGGGATAAACCTTTTTATATCGATTCATAGTAGCCTGCCAGCCATAGGTGATGCCATTGCTACCAATGAACATCAACGAATCTGAATTCCAATAACTTTCCATGAAACAGTCAATATCCCCTGCATTCCAGCAAACGGACTGGTCGTTTAAAACTTTGAGAACTGCCTCCCTGTCCGACTGGGCATGAAGACATTGTGATGTAAGAATTATAAATAGGATGGTACCAAATTTCATCATTAATTCATTCTGAATTCTTGAACCTTCAATCTAACAATAGAAGACTAACACTTCAAAAAGTTTTGTCATCCTTCCTTTCTAATTTTGTATACTCAAACAACATTACCCATGATGATCAAAGAACAATACAGCATTCTTCAAACCCTGGCTGACCTGGGTATCTCCGAATCAAATTCCGGTGGTTCAACCGGCACGAACTGGCTGTCAACTTCGGGTGATATTTTTAACATTTTGTCCCCAGTAGATGGAGAATTAATTGGCTCGGTAGCCAGTATTTCTGAAAAGGAATACAATCAAGTTATCAAGCAAGCACAAAAATCTTTCAAAGAGTGGCGAATGATTCCGGCTCCCAGGCGTGGCGAAGTCGTTCGTCAGATCGCAGATGCCCTCAGAGCAAAGAAAGAAGATCTTGGGAAACTGGTCTCCTACGAAATGGGCAAGTCATACCAGGAAGGCCTTGGCGAAGTTCAGGAAATGATCGACGTCGCTGACTTTGCTGTTGGCCTTTCCCGGCAATTATATGGCCTGACCATGCACTCTGAACGTCCCCAGCACCGCATGTACGAACAATGGCATCCGCTTGGAATAGTCGGAATTATTTCCGCCTTCAATTTCCCTGTTGCGGTATGGTCCTGGAATGCTTTTCTTGCCTGGGTGTGTGGAGATGTTTGCATCTGGAAACCATCAGAAAAAACCCCGCTTTCAGCCATCGCTTGTCAGAGGATTGCAGCCGAGGTTTTCAAAAGAAACCATCTACCAGAGGGCATTTCCAATGTTATTGTTGGTGACTACAAAATCGGCCAATTGATATCCAATGACCAGCGGATAGCCTTGGTTTCTGCTACAGGTTCAACAAGGATGGGAAAAGCGGTTGGCGAAGCTGTAGGTAAACGACTTGGCCGGGCATTACTTGAGTTGGGCGGCAACAATGCCATCATCATTTCAGAACATGCTGATCTAAAAATGACGATTGTCGGGGCAGTTTTCGGAGCAGTAGGCACAGCGGGACAGCGTTGTACCTCAACACGTCGATTGATCATTCATGAAAGTATTTTTGATCAGGTAAAGGATAAACTGGTGAACGCATATGGCCAGTTGAAAGTTGGTAATCCCCTTGATGAGCACAATCATGTGGGCCCATTGATTGACAAACAAGCAGTTGAAAACTATAAAGATGCGCTTGTTAAGATCGTGGCTGAAGGTGGTAAAGCAGTAATCGAGGGAGAAACACTTTCCGGTGATGGTTATGAATCGGGATGCTATGTGAAACCAGCCATTTATGAAGTAAAAAACGCCTATGAAATTGTTTGTCATGAAACTTTCGCTCCAATTCTCTACCTAATTAAATACAAAACCATTGAAGAGGCCATTGAAATGCAGAATGCCGTTCCTCAAGGTTTGTCTTCAGCTATTATGACTAACAATGTGAGGGAATCGGAGTTGTTCCTTTCTCAAGTCGGGTCCGACTGTGGCATTGCCAATGTGAATATCGGCACATCCGGCGCAGAAATCGGGGGCGCCTTTGGCGGCGAAAAGGAAACCGGAGGTGGCCGTGAATCGGGCTCTGATGCCTGGAAAGCATACATGCGTCGCCAGACGAATACTATCAATTATGGCAGTGAGCTTCCCTTAGCGCAAGGGATCAAGTTCGATTTGTAGGGTATCATGCTTCTTATATCCTAATTGTCCCAAAGTGAAGAAGATTGGGACATGTTATCACTATATGTACCAATTTTTGTGTTTTTGGTACACGTTAAATTAAAAAACATGGGACGATCTGCACCAACTAAAATACCACTCACCCCAGTGCCTGCTCCATATCTGCGATCAGGTCTTCAGCATCTTCAATACCTACGCTAACCCGGATAAGAGAATCTTTTAACCCGGATTTCAGGCGTTCTTCCCTTGGTATACTGGCATGGGTCATACTGGCCGGGTGACCAACCAAAGACTCCACTCCTCCCAATGATTCAGCAAGGCTGAAGACCTTGAATTTTTCCAATACTTTGTATGCCTCCTTAATGGAATCATCTTTCATGGTGAAGGAAAGCATCCCTCCATACACTTTCATTTGCTTTTTAGCCGTCATATGATCTGGATGGTCCTCAAACCCAGGCCAGAAAACCTTGTCAACTTTTGAATGATTTTTCAAATACCGGGCAATTTTCTCCCCATTTTCAGAATGTCTTTCCATTCTTATGTGAAGTGTTTTCAAACCTCTTAATACCAGAAAACAGTCCTGTGGACCAGGAACGCCACCACATGAATTTTGTTGAAACGCCAGCCTCTCAAGTAGCTCATCGTCGTTCACAACGATCGCTCCATGCACAACGTCAGAATGGCCCCCCAAATATTTAGTAGCTGAATGTACCACAATGTCAGCACCCAGATCGAGTGGTTGTTGAATATAAGGTGAAGCAAAGGTATTGTCGACAGCCACAAGGATATTCTTACCCTTTTTTAACGCACTTATAGCTTGAATGTCAATTACTCTCATCATCGGATTTGTTGGCGTTTCTATCCAAATCATGCGAGTCTTATCTGTTATTAGTTTCCTGACTTCTTCGATCTTTGTCAGATCGGTAAAATGGAACTTCAGGCCATAGGATTGATATACTTTTGTAAATATCCTATAAGTACCACCATAGAGATCATTCGTGCAAATGATTTCATCTCCGGGTTTAAACAGCTTGGCTACTGAATCCGTTGCTGCCATGCCTGAGGCAAAGCACAACCCATGTTTACCATTCTCTAAAGCCGCAATACATTTTTGCAAAGCATCCCTTGTTGGATTTTGGGTGCGGGCGTATTCGTAACCCTTATGTTTACCTGGCGACGACTGCACATAGGTGGAGGTCTGGTAAATAGGAGTCATGATTGCCCCGGTGGCGGGATCAGGTTCCTGACCTGCGTGAATTGCTTTGGTTGCGAATTTCATTAATAAGAATTTATGTGAGAGCAAAAGTAGATTTTGTGGTTTATAAAACTAAAAAGCGAGGGTAAATGTCACCGCTTATTAACAAAGTTTAATTGCACCTAACCTCGCACAGAATCTGACTTCTTTGTAACTTCAAACTCCGAATGTAATCCAGAACCGAAATGAAAAAGATTTTCCTCATCCTTTTAGGCCTTATCATCATATTGCTTGGAACTGCCGCTGTAATTCCTTTCATTTTTAAAGACGACATCAAAGCAGCCATAGATACACAGATTAGCAATAATGTAAAGGCCAGGGTGTTTTATGATGTTGACCAACTCAACCTGACGCTATTTAAAAACTTTCCCAATATCACCGTTGGAATTGGTGATTTTGGCGTTGTTGGCGTTGATCAATTCGACGGAGATACTCTCCTATCCATGGGCTCTTTTGAAATTGTCATTGATATTATGTCCGTGATTAGCGGTGACAGAATAAATGTGAATTCAATCAGCCTGGTTGAACCGAATATCTATGTTGTTGTTTTGGAAGACGGTTCTGCAAACTACGACATTGCCGTAGCATCTGAAGATGTTCCTGAGCCAGCCGTTGAAGAAGAAAGCGCTACGGCGTTCAATGTAGGCATTAATAAATGGGAAATTATTGATGGTAATCTCATTTATTTTGATCAATCCATGAATTTCTATACTTCAATTATTGGGCTGAACCATGAAGGCCGCGGGGATTTTACGCAGGATTTATTCGATTTAACAACCTTAACCACTGTATATGAATTATCACTCGGATTTGAGGGTGAGGATTACCTGAGTAATAAAAGATTGCTTATTGACTTAACGCTTACTATGGATTTACCCAATTCCAGGTACACATTTAAACAGAACAGAATTGCCCTCAATGATTTTGGATTTGGTTTTGACGGAGAGGTCGCAATGCCGGGTGATGACATCAATATGGATTTAACATTTACCGGTCAGAAAATCACACTTGTAAGTATGTTGTCGCTTATTCCTGGGGCTTATCAAGAATATTTAAGTGGATTGGATGCAAAGGGAAATATCAGTTTTGAAGGCCTGGTTAAAGGCACTTACAATGAAACTTCAATGCCGGCAGTCAATGCCAAACTGCAAGTTGACAAAGGCTACGTTAAATACGCAGAATACCCGGTTCCTATTGAGCAATTGACAATAGACGCGGAATTCAATCAGCCATCAGCTGATTTATCCAAGGCAAGCTTTAGTGTCAACAAGTTTTCAATGCTTGTTGATGGTGAAAAAGCTGAAGCTACCCTTGCTTTCAAAAATTTCGAAGACTATCAGTGGGATTTCAGCATAAATGGAAATCTTGATTTGGGCAAACTCATGAAAATAATGCCTATGGATAGTATGGAATTGGAAGGCAAAATTGCAGCATCGTTAAAAACCAAGGGTAAAATGTCGGATCTCGAAGCTGAACGCTATGATTTACTTCCCACAAGCGGTTCAATGAGCATTATCGATTTCAAATTTGTCAGTCCCGATTTGCCCCAGGGATTTGTTATTAAAAAATCAGACTTGAGCTTTGATCCATCCAGCATCGCTTTGAGCTCGTTTGTCGCAACACTTGGTCGTAGTGATATGCAAATGACCGGGTCGTTAACCAATTACCTGGCCTATGCATTGAGTGATGATACAATCGCCGGTGAATTCATTTTTTCATCAGGAACACTTGATTTGAACGAATGGATGACGGATGAAGAAGTAGTGGAAGAAGATACCAGTACGCTTGAAGTGATACGCGTACCAACCAATATCGATTTCTTACTTAAATCAAATATTGGTCAAATCCTATATGACAACCTAACCATTAAAGACCTGAAAGGGGACATCTTGGTTAAGGACGGCGCTGTAAGGATGCAGGGAGTTGGTTTCAACTTGCTGGATGGTAAATTTGAATTGGATGGGGCTTATATGACAGCGGGGTTGGAGAATCCCGTCTTCGATTTTGATTTTAAAATAAAGGAGATGTCTATTGCGCAGTCGTTTCAGGCATTCAATACCGTTCAGAAACTTGCTCCTATAGCAGAAAAGATGACTGGCAAGTTTTCAACTGATTTCAGAATGGGCGGTGAGCTTGGCAATGATATGATGCCGCTTTACGACAAACTACAAGGTGCTGGTTTATTAAACATCGCCCAGGCTGCCTACAAAGGAGATATGAAAGTTTTATCAGCCGTTTCAAGTGCAACTAAGCTTACAAGTCTGTCAAACACGGCTGATGCAGGTCAAATCACCATCAAAGACCTATTGATGCAGACTGAAATAAAAGATGGTCGTGTACATTTTCAGCCATTTAATCTTGGAATCGGTGGTTTCCAAAGCACGTTATCCGGAAGTAATGGCATTGATGGCAGCATGGACTACATTATGAAAATGGATGTGCCCACGGGAGCACTTGCCGGAGCGGCCAATAATCTTCTTTCATCATTAACCGGAGGCAAACCTGTTGTTGGTGATAAAGTAAGGTTGAATTTGGGCGTTCTTGGAACATATGACGATCCAAAAGTCAAACTTCTTGGCACAGAAAGCGCCGGTGGAACGAGCACACAGCAAGTCGTCAAAGCCAAATTACAAGCTGAAATTAATCAGAAAAAGGAAGAAGCGGAAGCAAAAATAAAACAGGAAATTGCAGACCAGAAAGCTAAAGCAGAAGAAGCAGCAAAAGCGGAAGCTAAAAAAGCTGCTGAAGCAGTGAAAGAACAGGTTGGAGATGAGGTTAAGGACGCTGTAGGAGATAAAGCTGATGAAGCCAAGGATGCCGTAAAAAGTCTATTCAAGAAGAAAAAGAACTAAACTCCTTTAACAAAGTAAGAATGGGGGACGTTTTTCTAATTGAAGGGACAAGGATTCCTTTCCTTCGATCAGGTACTGATTACCAGGATTTAATGGCTTATCAATTAGGAGCCATGGCAATTCGAGGGCTTTTAGTCAAAACTGCTATTGATCCTGCCATTGTTGATCGGGTGATTTTAGGAACCGTGGTCCATAACATCAGCACTGCAAATGTTGCCAGGGAGGCAGCGCTTACCGCCGGAATTCCTAATACAACTCCAGCCTTAACTGTTTCACAGGCCTGCATATCTGCGAATGCAGCAATTTGTCATGGTGCAGATTTAATAAGAACCGGACAGGCTGATGTAATCATTGCCGGAGGCACTGAATGTGTTTCTGACATTCCCATCTCGTTCCCAAAAAAGATGAGGAAGAAGCTGTTCAATGCTCAAAAAATCCGGGGATTTGGCGACATGCTCAAGTTTGGACTCAGTTTGCGACCTTCGGATTTTAAACCTGCTGTCCCCACCATTTCAGAATTTTCAACCGGCCGGACGATGGGTCTGGATTGCGATCTGATGGCAGCGAGATATGAGGTCTCAAGGGAAGAACAGGATCAGTTTTCCGAACGTTCTCATCAATTGGCGGCTAAAGCAGAAGCAGATGGAATCCTTGATAAGGAAATTTCAAAAGCTGAGTTCCCACCAAAATTTGAAGCTGTGATTAAAGACAATACGATAAGAGCAGATACAACCGTTGAAAAATTGTCGAAGTTGCGACCCGCTTTTGATAAAAAACACGGGACACTGACTGCCGGCAATTCGTCATTTCTCACGGATGGTGCTTCGGCGGTTCTTCTTCTGTCACAAGCTAAGATGAAGGAGTTGGGTATGACAGCAAAGGCGAAAATTTTGGACTATGTATTTACGGGGCAAGACCCCAATGAGGAACTTCTTTTAGGCCCTGCTTATGCGTCATATAAGATTCTCAAAAGACAGGGACTAGGTCTTAAAGATTTTAGCGTTTTCGAGTATCATGAAGCATTCGCAGCGCAAATTCTCACCAATCTCAAGTGCATTGACTCTGACAGATTTGCAAAGGATAAGATTGGTGTGGCTGCAAAATTGGGAGAAATTCCTTTGGACAAATTTAATATCCATGGAGGATCATTGTCCCTTGGACATCCTTTTGGTGCCACAGGTGCCAGATTGATGACTACTGCTGCGAACCGTTTACAAAGGGAGGATGGAGACCTGGCACTCATTGCAGCATGTGCAGCCGGAGCTCATGGTCATGCCATGATCCTTGCAAGGGTTTAAATTATACTTTGGTAGCCCTTATTACCCGGTCCTTATTATTAATATCCTTAACAACCCTTATTTCATTAAAAAGATTGCGGTTAAAAAGTTTATTAACATCCTCACCTTTTGATTCATTAATCTCGAAGTAAATTCTTCCTCCTTTATTCAATTTCACTTCTGCCCATCCAATGACTTTCCTGTAAAAAATCAGTGGGTCATTATCATTAACAAAAAGCGCCAAATCGGGTTCATAGTCCAAAACATTTCTATGAATATCCGCTTTTTCGGAATTGCCAATGTAGGGTGGATTGCAAATGATAATGTCTGGCGCTTCTATATCAGGAAATGACAGAAATATATCGCCTTGATGAAAATGAAGATCTATGTCATTCAATTTAGCGTTCTGTTTGGCGATTTCAAGAGCAGAGGAACTGATATCTGAAGCGTGTACTTCCGCGTCCGTTAAAACCAGTGCCAGACAAATCGCAATGCACCCACTTCCCGTCCCAATATCCAGAATTCTCAATCTTTTTTCAGGATTCTCACTTAAAATTAAATCCACTAATTCCTCAGTTTCCTGGCGTGGAATTAACGCATCCCTGGAAACATTAAATTTCCTGCCCATAAACCAGCCGAAACCAAGAATATGTTGAATTGGCTCATTTCTCTTTAATCTTTCAACGATTTCATTCAATCTAATTTCTCGGTAATCATCCCCATCAAATGCTCTGTTCAGGAAAATACTATTTTGATCAAGATTAAAAACCTCCTCAAGTATGAGCCCCGCAATGGACCGTGACTCAGCCTTGTCATAAATGCCTTCCGTCTCGGATATTATCCGGGCTTCGATAATTTTTGGTTTCAGGATCAATAGTTACTCGATTTTGATGCAAGATAATCTGCCGAAATGTTTAAAGACGGCTTTTAAACTGTTGAAAACACTAATTTTGATCGAATTCTATGGATCAACATCAAAAATACATGCAAAGGGCCCTGGAACTTGCTCAATTAGGTCTGGGGAATGTGAGCCCAAATCCCATGGTTGGTTGTGTGATTGTAAAGGACAACAGGATAATTGGAGAAGGCCATCACATGGGTTTCGGAGGACCACATGCTGAAGTCAATGCCGTTTGGACCGTCAAGGATAAAACGCTGCTTAAAAACGCTGATGTTTATGTGACATTAGAACCATGTGCGCACCAGGGCAAAACACCTCCTTGTGCTGATCTTCTTATTGATCACAAAGTTGGCCGCGTGTTCATTGCCAATAGCGATCCGAATCCTTTGGTTAATGGAAATGGGATCAAAAAAATTAAAAGTGCCAACATTGAAATGACAACTGGAATACTGCAAAAGGAAGGTGAGTGGTTAAATAGAAGGTTTTTTACTGCTATTCAAAAAAACCGCCCATATGTTATTCTTAAATGGGCTCAAACAGCTGACGGATTTATTGCAAGGGATGATTTTGATTCGAAATGGATCAGCAATGAATATTCGAGGAAATTGGTGCATAAATGGAGGAATGAAGAAGATAGTATCCTGGTTGGAAAAAACACAGCTTTTCACGACAACCCAGAATTAACTACAAGGGATTGGGCTAATAACCGAAACCCCCTCCGGTGTGTCATTGATAAGAATTTAGAGCTCAAAAAATCACTCAAATTGTTTTCAGATGGACAAACGATTTGTTTCAATTGTAAGAAATCAGAAACGGAAGAGTCCATAACCTATGTTCAGTTGAATGACGACAGATTATTCATAGACAATTGTTTGGCATATCTGAATTCAAAAAATGTCCAATCATTGATCGTTGAGGGAGGTGCCGCATTGCTCAATTCATTCATTGATCAAAACCTCTGGGATGAAGCCCGTGTTTTTACGTCACAAGAGAGATTTAAAAAAGGCATTATGGCACCAGCCATTGAGGGGCAAATAACTGAAGAAACCCAAATCATCCGAGACTCGTTGAGTGTATTTGTTAATAAATAGCAGTAATGGTTGAAGAATTCAGAGTATCTCCACAATTGAGTAAAGAGGATAGTTATAAAGAGTTGATCCCACAAATTGAAGCCTTGGTGGCTTCAGAAACTGACCTCATTGCCAATCTGGCTAATATTTCAGCAGCTTTAAAAACTGCCATGGGATTTTTATGGGTTGGATTTTATCTCGTAAAAAATGAAGAACTAGTCTTGGGGCCTTTTCAGGGCCCTATAGCCTGCACAAGAATTCAAAAAGGGAAGGGAGTTTGTGGGCTTGCCTGGAAAATGAAGGAATCTATTATAGTCGCTGATGTTGATCAGTTTCCTGGTCACATTGCCTGCAGTTCAGCCTCAAAATCAGAAATTGTTGTACCTGTGACAGTCTACGACGAAGTAGTTGGCGTGTTGGACGTTGACAGCAGCGTCTTGAGAGGTTTTGATGATATTGATAGGAGATTTTTGGAAAGATTAGTTAGTGCATTGGAAGAAACATGGGTGACACCCATTGCACTGGACATCTAAAAAGTCATCATATCTTCATAAGTAGTTTGTTGGATTTTGATTGCTGTAAATCCAGGTCAAGTGCATCTAGCGATGCGGTAATTTTCTCTAAATCTTGTGATTTTACTGCGGACAAATTATCCAATCCCTGGCCGTCAAGTTTTTTCAATACCATTTGGATATCAATTTTGTGAATGTCCATGGCCGGTTGATATCCGGGATCCGAATCTGAGCCCCTCGATATTTCAGAAATTATACCGGCATCAAGTAATTCATTTTTTATCTGATTTACGAAACGAATCGGCACCTCAATTTCCCTGGCAATCTGATCAATTAACACTGGTTCTCCTCCCTCCTCAAAGCTCTTGACCAGCTTCCTGATAATCAACAGGGCAATAATCTTTTTATAACGGGGACTGATTCTTAGCGATTCGTTATCAAATTGGTATTTATCGCAGTTCTGATGTGCAAACGAAATTTCTGCTCCTAAAAGCACGATCAACCAACTCAATTGCATCCAAATTAAAAATAAAGGAATAGCGGCAAATGTGCCATAAATGGCGTTATACCTTGAAACACCTACCTGGAAATTTATGTATCCCCATTGAAGCAATTGATACGCAGTACCGGCCAAAATCCCAGCAATCATCCCGGATTTTAGGGTGACCCTGGTGTTTGGCATTATTATGTAAGTCAGCGTAAATAGTATCCAGATCAGGGTATATGGGATGAGTTTTATGCCAAATAGGATCAGCGGTTGAACCATACCCAAAAGACTAATCTGTTCGGTAAGGTATTGGATCTCCGTAGAAATGACCACCGTAGCGCTGCTTGATAAGATCACCAGAATTGGCGCAACCATAATTATGGCCAGATAATCAGTCAGTTTTCTTACAAAGGTTCGGTGTTTTCTTATCTCCCATATTTTATCAAAAGAAACTTCAATATTATGTAACAATTTCATCACAGAATAAAGGAGAACTATAGTGCCAATTCCAGCTATCAAACCTCCCTTTGCAGAATCAAGCATTTTTTGAGCGATTTCAAAAGCCTGGGTCATGACCTCTTCATGTCCTGCGAAGCTTTCCATCAACCGAGCCTGAAGGTTTTTTTCAAAACCGAAACCTTTTGAAATACCGAATGCCATTGCCAAAATAGGCACAATGGATAGTATAGACAGTAGCGTAAGCGCTGATGCCTGAACGGCACATTCATCACGTTCAAACCCTCTGGCCGACAGCACAACTACTCTAATAATTCTATAGAAAAATGCCTTTGTTTTTGACAAGCTTGCCAAACTTACACTCCATATGTCGACCTCGATGAATTGGATGATTTTTGAAATGGCTGACTTTATCACACTTACACGTCTTTAGTTAAATCAAATCTAACTGTAGATAAGTCAAAAATAAAATTGCATTCCTGATATTGGATTAAAGTTTTGGCAGCAGTTGATAAACTAATAATCAAAACCTAAATTGGAAATTAAACTTTACTCAATGAATTCAGGAATCCGCTCAACCGCTCAACAATGGATGGAAAGCACCATTGTCGATGCTAAAACCAAAACAGAAATAGCAAGCCTTCTCAGAAACAGTGATGAAACTGAGCTGATTGATTGTTTTTACAAAAATCTCGAATTCGGAACAGGTGGATTAAGGGGAATAATGGGTGCTGGTACCAATCGTATAAATAAATATACTATAGGGATGGCAACCCAGGGTCTTGCAAATTACCTGAATCAAAACTTTCCTGATGAACAAATTAAAGTCGCAATAGCCCATGACAGCAGGAATAACAGCAGGTTTTTTACTGAAGTAACTGCAGGAGTTTTTTCTGCGAATGGAATCAAGGTTTATGTCTTTGAAGAACTTCGTCCAACGCCCGAACTGTCTTTTGCTATTCGCCATCTGGGTTGTCATAGTGGCGTGGTAGTTACCGCTTCGCATAATCCTAAGGAGTATAATGGGTACAAGGCTTATTGGAATGATGGTGCACAGGTTATCGCTCCGCATGATAAAAATATCGTTTCTGAAGTAAATAGGATCAAGAGTCTTTCTGACGTAAAATTCGAACCTGATACAAATCTGATTGTAGCCATTGGAAAGGACATTGATGAAGCTTATCTCGCCTGTCTTGAAAAATTATCACTTGCACCTGATATTATAAAAGCCCAGAAAGATTTGAAAATTGTTTTTTCATCGATTCATGGGACCGGTATTACGTTAGTCCCTGAAATTCTGAAAAGGTTTGGTTTCGAAAATGTTCATCTGGTGGATGAACAAGCCGTGCCAGATGGAAATTTTCCGACCGTTATTTATCCAAATCCAGAAGAAAAAGAGGCCATGAGTATGGCTTTAAAAAAAGGCCAGGAACTTGATGCAGACTTGATAATGGCCACAGATCCCGATGCTGACAGGGTTGGAATTGGTGTCAAGAACAATCATGGGAAATTCCAGTTACTTAATGGAAATCAAACCGGGGCCCTTCTTGTCTATTATTTACTGGAAAAATGGAAAGCAAATGGAAAATTAACAGGAAAGGAATTTATCGTTAAAACCATTGTAACAACAAACCTGATAGAAGAGATTTCTAAGGGTTATAGCGTAAAATATTACAATACCCTAACTGGATTTAAGTTCATTGCAGCACTAATAAAGAAACTAGAGGGAAAAGAAAAGTTCATTGGTGGGGGTGAAGAGAGTTACGGATATCTGATTGGCGATGAAGTCCGGGATAAAGATGCAATAGCCTCTTGCGCAATGATTGCAGAAATGACGGCATATGCCAAAAATGAAGGCAAAAGCCTTTTTGATTTGCTAATGGAGATTTATTGTAAATACAGCCTCTATAAAGAAGACCTAATATCCGTAACAAAAAAAGGGAAAACAGGCGCTGAGGAAATTTCCCAAATGATGAGCGACCTTAGAAACGCTCCACCATCAACATTAGGAGGCTCTGAAGTCATTAAATTGATTGACTATAAGGAGAGCATCGAAAAAGATTTGATAACAAGGACATCTGCTCCAATTGATTTTCCAAAATCAGATGTACTCCAGTTCATCACCAAAGACGGAAGTAAAATCTCAGCAAGACCTTCTGGTACTGAGCCAAAAATTAAGTTCTATTTCAGCGTACGAACCTCCATGAAATCAAAAGATGAATTTGATCAAAAAATGGGTGAACTGGAATCAAAAATCGCGACCATTATGAAGAATCTCCATTTATAGTCAAAAAAAATCGAATTGGTCTCCACTATCTCGTCTTTGCTTTCTAAATAAATTGAATAGTTTTACCACCAGAAAGTTTGAGCTAATAAAGAGTCAGAACTTTGGTTACAGCTACGGGCAAAATTTATTATATGTTTACTTGGAGATTATATAATCGAAATATTATTTGATTATATTAACTTTCGAGGCTGATTCAGGACTAAAGATAACCGGATTTGGACGTAATCATTAACGTAACTCTCATTGTTGTAGGCTTTGTTCTACTTATTAAAGGAGCAGATTATCTTGTTGACGGATCTTCCTCAATGGCAAAGCGTTTCAATGTATCTGATCTTGCCATAGGACTCACCGTAGTGGCGATGGGTACATCGGCTCCTGAGTTGGTTGTAAATATTATCGGTGGTACGAGTGGTTACACGGAAGTCGTTTTCGGTAATATTATTGGTTCAAATATTTTCAATATGTTCCTGATCCTGGGAATTGCCTCAGTAATATATCCTTTAACTGTTCATAAAAATACTCTTTGGAGAGAAGTCCCCTATTCGCTGTTTGCGACAGTAGTATTCTTTTTCCTCGTTAATGATGCACTTTTCTTTGGAAGCGAAAGTAGCTCTATGAGCATGATTGACAGCATCATACTTCTTGTGCTTTTCCTGGGATTTTTGATTCAGGTTTTTATTGGTATGAAAAGGACCGGCGATACCGATACTGAAGATATTGAAATTTATAGTACACTGAAAACCGTTCTGATGATAGTTGGCGGCATAATAGGGTTATCGGTGGGAGGTAAATTTATTGTTGATAACGCCGTGGAAATAGCGCACCAATTCGATGTTAGTGAAAAATTGATCGGATTGACAATCTTAGCGGCTGGCACCTCATTACCTGAACTTGCAACATCAGCAGTAGCAGCTTCTCAAAAAAAGTCTGATTTGGCAGTTGGTAATATTGTGGGATCCAACATATTCAATATATTGTTGGTATTGGGTATGACAGGAGTGATAAGTTCACCGTTAGAATTTCCCGTAGTCCTAAACACCGATTTGTATGTGGTTATGATTGGAACTTTTATGTTATTCCTTTTCATGTTCACTTTTGGTAAGTATAAACTAGACCGATCGGAAGGTGCAATCTATCTTATAGGTTATGTAGGGTATATGATATTCCTGTTTACTCGACTGTAATCTCAATAATCATTATTTATTTTCTGGATAACCACAAAAGAAAAAGAGGGATATAAACGAAAATCAGTATTCCTACTCCCAAAAAAATAATTGCTTTACCAAAAGGAAGTCCTAACCCTTGAAGAACACCTCCTATGATTATGGAGAAAATTGAGATTATTGCGAAAATACCTTTTAGCTTCATTTCACAACTATCCGAAAGTCTAATTTCAAAAAACGGATAAAATAGCGGAAAAAGTTCAAACCTTTGAG
>JAQCLE010000193.1 GCA_027592755.1 Bacteroidota bacterium
GGAGGCCATCAGCTACAACCTCTACAGATCCCCTGGGATAATTATGTCCAATTCAATCAAAAATTTGAAATAGCATGAAAAATGAAGTCAAATACCTCTTATAAACCCATAAGAAATACCAAAAAAGTAGAAATGATCACAGGAAAACTTCAAAAATCTTGACAATCAATAATTGGTCACAGAAACATAGGATTTTGCAACGGTCTCGTATCATGATGTCCTTCGGAGCTGTCACCTGATTCATTGCGGAAAGAATACCTTCAGGAGGGCAAGTTTCATCCAACAATCCAACACCAACAAGTATTGGGCACTTGATTCTCGTCACAAAATTAGCTACGTCGAAATACCGGCTTGCTTCATAGACTTTTTGAGGATCTTTGTCACCAACGCTTGAATACCATTGTGGCCAACCGCCTTTGCGGCCGATTTCAGGACCAAGCATATCGAAACCAGCCGGTACAAGCGCCATTGCTGCCGTAATCGCAGGATGAAATCCAGCGGTCATTAATGTTTGCTGCCCTCCCTGGCTGTCACCCATTACTACCAATGTTTCTCCATTCCAATCCGAACGCTCAGTCAAATATTGTGCAGCTCGGTAGCAAGAGAGATACATTCTAAGAAAATAACTTGTTTCTCTATTATCATTACCAATGGCGGCGTAGTTTTTTAAATTACCCTGTGATTGTTCCTTGTAAAATTCCTCTTCCATATTGATTGGCAGATCATGAGGATTAATATTCAATACCAGCCACCCCTTTTCTGCCCTGTTTATGGCCCATTCTTTATTCAAAGGATAAACGCCAGCCCATTGAACAATTAACATCGCCGGCAGTTTTTGATTTCCTACTGGTCTGGCCAACTGACCTTGTATCTTACTGCCTCGGATATTGTTCATCGTGATTTTCCAGTAATCGATGCCTGGCTTTTCACTTATGCCTTTTTCCAGCACAGGATTTGATGGAGTTGATTGCAGCTCCTTTAACTTTAACTCCCAGAACTCATCGAAATCAGGGGGGCGTATGGCGGATAAAACAAGTTTTTCCGGTGAGGCTACTGCACCACCGACTGCCTTATTCCTCCAGGAGGGTTCTGCTCCCCAACGAACGTCCAGAAGTACCGTTCCAGGACGTCCAAATGTATATTGCACCTGAGCTGGGCCATGGCCTAAAACTAGTTCTCCCGAGTCAATAGCAATCAGCCCTCCATCCTTTAATTTATAGCGGACAGTATCCAAAAAACTTTCTTCTCCCCGTTTAATTGTCCATTCCACGGTCTCCCCTATTTTATAAATACCTGAACCTATATCCGGCTCAATAATTAATTGCTGTCCAGAAACATCAGACAACAACAGGACCGCAGCAAAGCCCAGTAATACCCTGAAGACATTTTCCGTCATTTTCTTTATCATAGTTGATATCGCTCTATCATTAATAGTGGGATGGCATTAGACCTTTCTAATTTAAATCTATTTTATCTCATGGATCATTATTCAGCAATAAAACAAAAAATGCACCATCGCTACTTACAATATTCTAAAATACCACTTCTCACCCTACTCAAAGTTTCTTTGAGCTGATCTTCATTTTCTTCAAGAAGAGTGATCCTAAAGCCACGGAGATCGGATGAAAAAGATGAAATAGGAACAACACAAACTTGCTTTGCCATTAATAAGTAGTAAACAAACCGCTTGTCAAGTGCGAGATCAGGTTTCAGCCACCCCTCAAGCATATTTTTTACCTTCTCGTCTGCAATTAGCATTGATTGATCCGGTTTCAATACCCCCTCTTTAAAAATGATAGTATTGTAAAAAGCTCCGTTTGTCTTATTAAATTGAATATAAGGGATATCCGCAAAAAATTCTTCCAAATATTTACTTCTCTGGCCTATCCTCTTGTTCGTCTCAATCAAATAATCTGGATATCTTGGATCACTCATTATCCTGGGAATTGCCAATTGGGGCAATCGAGTAGAACTGACCTCGATCATCTTAGAATTGTCAATCGTCTCGCACAGCTTTTCGAAATCTTTATCACTCGTTCTATTATAATACTCTGCCCAACCACATCTGGCACCCGGCCAGGGAAACTCTTTGCTTATCCCTTTCAACGAGATTCCCGGGGCATCTCCGATTACCTCTGCAAGAGTGCAGCGTTCAGCTCCATTATAGACGATGTTCATGTAGATCTCGTCAAAAATTAAAAAAAGGTTAAACTCCCGAGCTATTGCAATAATGTCCTCGAGTATTCTTTGTGGATAAACCATTCCGGTAGGATTATCCGGATTGATAACCATGATGCCTACTAAATTTTCATTGTATTTCACTTTTAATCGCAAATCCTCAATATCAGGAAACCAACGATTGTTTGGATCAAGGCGGTAGGTTATGGGATGGTTATTGGCATGGGCAGCCTCTGCTGAACTATGTGTCGAATAAGATGGTGAAGGGCCAATAATCCTCGATGTTGGTAACAAGTACTGGTAGATCTTTTGAATGGCGTCACCAAGGCCGTTAAAAAAAGTAATATCCTCTGGTTGAATCTGAACACCCCCCAATTGATTACATCTCGTTGCCAGGAATTTCCTTGTTTCCAATAACCCTTTAGAATGACTATATCCATAGGAATAATCCTCCTTGAGAATGGAGGCAATAATTTCCTTCATCCAATCGGGTAGTTTTTTGTTTTTTTGAATTGGGTCGCCTATGTTTTCCCATAAAACATCATACCCGAGGTTAACCAAAAGTTCCGCTTTTTTGACTATTCCCCTGATCTCATAGGTTAACTCGTCAGCGCCTAATCTTAATAATTTCTGTCTCATTGCGTCAAAATTCCAACAAAAATCCGTCAAATTGCGAAGTAGTCTTGTACTCTTTTAATTTGTATCACAACTATCCGAAAGTCTAATTTCAAAAAACGGATAAAATAGCGGAAAAAGTTCAAACCTTTGAG
>JAQCLE010000006.1 GCA_027592755.1 Bacteroidota bacterium
ATTCTAATTGCAAAACGTGGCAAACATTAAGCATTACGGGATATTGCAACTTTATTCATAAAGGTTCGGATGAGTGTGAAAACAAATGATTAAAGCCTGGATAAAGGCCGCAAGGCCCCGTACGCTACCCCTGTCACTATCATGCATTGGAATGGGTGCTTTTCTGGCAGCTTATCGGGGAAGTTTCGACGGGCTGATTTTCACTTTCTGCATCCTGACCACGATTTTCTTGCAGGTGCTAAGCAATCTCTCCAATGATTATGGAGATTCAATCCATGGTGCTGATTCTGAAAACAGAGAAGGTCCATCAAGGGCGGTCCAATCCGGTGAAATCAGTGCGGGTGCCATGAAAAATGCCATGGTGGTGTTCGCCATGTTGGCGTTAGTTTCAGGGTTGCTATTGCTCTGGTTTGCGCTAGGCAGCAGCAGTTTATTCTGGGTTTTTCTTGGACTTGGTATTGCGGCTATCGCAGCTGCAATCACCTATACTTCAGGGAAAAAACCCTATGGCTACGCCGGTTTGGGTGATATTTCTGTCCTGATCTTTTTTGGGTTCATCGGTGTAATGGGGACATACTTTTTATTTACAAAGTCATTTGAGTGGATCAACATATTGCCTGCATTGAGCTGTGGACTTTTCTCAGTTGCCGTCCTGAATGTTAATAATTTACGTGACATTGAATCGGACCGTGAGGCAGGAAAAAAATCCATTCCAGTACGTATAGGACGGGAGATGGCCATGGTCTACCATTGGTTTCTTTTAACTGCCGGATTCTCTTCTGCGGTTGCCTTCACGCTTATTGAGTTTGCGACATACTACCAGTTTCTTTTTGTAATCAGCCTGCCATTGCTGCTGGCAAATGGGAGGGCAGTTACAAACAAGCATCAACCATCTGAACTGGATCCGTACCTCAAACATATGGCGCTGACAACCTTGCTTTTTGTACTAACGTTTGGGATAGGGATGCTATTGTGACCATTGAGTTATGTTGGTAATGAGTTTATATGAATCTTCTATTTTTGCGACTCAATGACAGTAAAAAATATTGTTGCGGCATTTATGATTGTGTTTACGGTGCTACTCAGCTCGTTCGCATACTATGCCTACCAGGTTTACAACACCCCTAACATCCTTGTTGACAGAGAGGATGCCTATTTTGCAATACCGTCCGGTTCATCGTTCAGAGATGTTCAAGTGCTACTATATGATGGGGGATATGTCCAGGATGCTGTTTCTTTTGGTCTTTTATCAAGGCTGAAGGATTATGACAAATTAGTTAAGCCAGGACTTTACCTTCTCAAGGCCGACATGTCGAACAATGATGCCATCAATTTATTAAGATCGGGTCAGCAAACGCCAACGAGGATCACTTTCAATGGTATTAGGAAACTTGAAGAGCTCCCGGAAAAAATTACATCCGGAATAGAGCTTACGCCAATGCAGTTTGAAAAATTGTTGTTTGATAAGGACCGAATGATTTCCTATGGTTTTGATTCCCTCAACTATATCAGTATGTTTTTGCCAAACACTTATGAGGTTTATTGGACAATTACTGCCGATGAGTTGCTGAAAAGGATGCATGAGGAGTACAAAAGATTCTGGAACGAAAGTAGGCGAGGAAAAGCAGAGTCGATGGGATTGAGCACTCAGGAAGTCTCTACTCTTGCCAGCATTGTTCAGTCTGAAACGGCCAAATTAGATGAGGCCGATAGAATTACAGGAGTGTACCTAAACCGATTAAAGAGAGGTATGGCACTACAGGCAGATCCGACTTTGATTTTTGCACTGAATGATTTTACAATTAGGAGGGTATTGAATACGGACAAGACCATAAAATCACCCTACAACACCTACATCAATAAGGGATTGCCTCCTGGCCCCATAAGAATACCCGATGGTCGGTACATTGATGCCGCCTTAAATTTTGAAGATCATAATTTCATCTACTTCTGCGCTAAAGAGGATTTCTCCGGTTATCACGCCTATGCTACCAATTTGAGCGATCATATGGTTAATGCGAGGAGATTTCAAAAGGCGATGAACCAATCTAAAATTTTCAGGTAATGTACGAAGTACAAACAAAAATTCGGGTTCGATATGGTGAAACAGATCAGATGGGCTATGTCTACTATGGAAATTACGCAAGTTATTACGAGGTCGCCAGGGTAGAAAGTCTGAGACAATTGGGTTTTGCTTATCGTGAATTAGAGGAGATTGGTATTATGTTGCCGGTATTGGAAAATAAAAGTAAGTATCATAAACCGGCCAAGTATGATGAATTGCTAACAATTAAAGTCTGCATCCCCGAAATGCCTGCTTTAAAAATGAAATTTTGTTACCAAATCTTCAATGAAGAGAATTTACTTATCAACTCTGGAGAAACCACGTTGGTTTTTATTAAGAAAGCAACAATGAAGCCCTGTCGTATGCCAAAAGTCATGATTGGTTTACTCGAACCCTATTTTGTTGCTTGATGGCCTTTGTCCTCAAAATCTTATGCCAGCTGGATATTCAGGAACACCTTTAATAAAGAAACTTGGCATAAAGCATGGTTTCAAGATCAGGATAATTAACGCTCCGGATAATTACTTTGAGCTGTTAGGGGAGCTGCCTGACAATGTTCAGATTATAGAAGACAGCACTCAATCCCTTGATTTCGTTCATATTTTCACCAATACCATTAACGAGATGGGTGATTTGTTGCAGCTTTATATGGATATAATTACCCGTAATGGTATGATATGGGTTTCATGGCACAAAAAAGCGTCAAAGTTGCCCTCTGAGATAACGGAAGACGACATAAGAAATGTGGCGTTATCATTGGGGATGGTTGATGTCAAAGTTTGTTCAGTTGATGAAATCTGGTCGGGTTTGAAAATTGTCATTCGAGTTGAGAACCGATAATGAATAATAAAAAGAAAATTGTCGTTTTGACAGGAGCCGGTGTTAGCGCTGAAAGTGGAATAAAGACATTTCGAGATGCAGGAGGATTATGGGAAGGGCATGACGTCATGGAAGTTGCCTCATTTGACGGTTGGCTCCGTAATAAGGAGTTGGTGCTTGACTTTTATAATCAAAGACGGAAGCAGGCACTCACTGCCAAACCTAATCAGGGACATATTGGACTTGCAACACTTGAAAAAGACTTCGAGGTGGTCATTGTAACTCAGAATGTAGATAATCTTCATGAAAGAGCAGGTTCATCAAATGTGATTCATCTGCATGGGGAATTGTTCAAATCAAGAAGTACAGTGGATGAAAATCTTGTCTACGAAATAGATGATGGGGAGGTTAATATTGGTGATCACTGTGAAAAGGGATCTCAATTAAGGCCACATATTGTGTGGTTTGGGGAAATGGTGCCAATGATGGTAGTTGCAGCCCGGGAAGCTGTGAGTGCAGATATCTTTATCGTTGTGGGTACGTCTCTTGCTGTTTATCCAGCTGCCGGCTTAATTGATTATGTTGGCAGTGAGATCCCCAAATTCATTATTGATCCCAACATGCCCTCAATTTATCCACGGTCTGAGCTCTTTCTATTTGAAGAAAATGGATCGACAGGCGTGAAAAAGGTAGCGGATATACTCAGGAAAATATATCTGTAAGTCTGTACGGGGTTTTGAATGGAAGCACCTGAGAATTTGTTACCCTAAAATAAGAAAAGCCACCCAATTGGGCGGCCCTTCGAATCGCACTACCAAACCAGTTAGTTTAATTCTCTAAGTTGTTGTTTTTCGCCCTTCTGATGTGGCGATTGGCCCGATTTTGCTTTCTGGTCAAGCGGGCTTGTTCTCTACGTGTGACAACTCCATCTGCTTCTACTCTTCTTTCTGTTATTCTTATTTGGCGCTGCTCGCTGACAAGTGCGGCTCGCTCAGGTCTCGTTAATTGTCCATTGACAGCTCCATCCGCAATCCTTGCTCTTTGAATTCGTTGTCTTTGATCATTCCCACTGTTTCTCATTGAATCCTGGGCACTGCCTATCGTTACAAACATGAGCAGAGCCGAAATCATTGTCTGTATCTTTTTCATGGTGTGTTATTAATTTGCCTTTAGACATTAGAATTACTTGAAGGTTTAATAGGGAATTAAAATTTTGTGAGTAATTGAAATTTACATGAATGATCGATTCAGTAGACTTAGTTTTACCAAGTGATTAACATAATTTGGACTGATCATTCTAAACGCTGATCTAAAAAATGAATCTACCGTATTTTATTTCCAGCAGAATCAGAAATGAAGAGTTGGGGTCATTTTCATCAATCATAAGTAAGATTGCAATAGCCAGCATAGCCATTGGGCTTGCTGCCATGATCATCTCTTTTCTGATTCTCAGAGGATTTGAAAAGACTGTTACTCAGAAGATTTATGATTTCAGTGGCCATTTGCAAATAACCAAATACACCTTAAGCGAGGCCATAGAGAATCAACCCATCAGTCTCAATTCGGAGTTTTATGCAAACTATCAGGATTATGACTTTATTGATCATGTTCAGGAATATGCTCACAAGCCGGGATTGTTAAAGACCGATGAGGAAGTTCAAGGTGTTATTTTTAAAGGAGTTGCTAAAAACTTCGATTTGAGCCATTTTCAGCCCTCCATTGAAGAAGGCCGGTTCATCAATTTTCCTGACTCCACTTATTCTAACGAGATCATCTTAAGCCGTCGCTTGTGCAATAAACTCAAGCTGTCGAATGGCGATAATGTAATAGCCTATTTTGTACAAGACCCCCCACGGTTCAGAAGATTTGATGTTGTTGGAATTTACGATACAGGGCTAGAAGAATTTGATGAGAAGGTTGTTCTAGCAGATATTGATATGATCCGGAGGTTGAATAACTGGCCCGATTCTTTGGCAGGTGGATTAGAAGTTTTTGTGAAAGACACCGACCTAATTGATGAGGCTGAGATGGAACTTTTTAGCACTATAGATTTTGACCTGTATGTCGATAAAGTATCAGACAAATACATTCAGATTTTCGATTGGTTAGGACTGATCGGTCAAAATGTAATAGTCTTTCTGATACTTGTCCTCTTTATCGCATGTTTCAATATGGTTTCCATTCTATTAATTCTGATAATGGAGCGCACCCAAATGATCGGGATGTTTAAAGCTCTAGGAGCTTCCGATGCTTTGGTTAGACGAATATTTTCACTTAATGGGATGTACCTGGTGATCAGGGGTATGGTAATTGGGAATGTAATTGGTCTTGGTTTTGGTGTTTTGCAATACTATTTCAAAATAATTCCCCTTGACCCGGAAAATTATTACATGAGCTTTGTACCCATACATTGGGATTTTCAAATTTTGATTTTGCTCAATGTGCTCACTTTTTTCTTAGTTAACCTGACATTACTTGTCCCAACAATTATCGTTTCACGGATTACTCCAATTAAGGCCATTCGGTTCAACTAACTTTCTCATAATTGGAAAACAGGCTAGAAAATTTCATCTGAATTACTCCAAGAAAAGCTTCTTTGAAAATTCCGGTTGACATTTTCGATGTGCCCTTTGTTCTGTTGATAAATATGATTGGAATTTCCTTCAATCGAAAACCATGTTTCCAAACCCGGAATTTCATCTCGATCTGGAAGGCATAACCCACAAATTTCACTTTATCCAGGTCGATCGTTTCCAGAACAGCTCTTTTATAACATTTAAATCCAGCTGTAGCGTCAGCAATTGGTAGGCCGGTTATCAGTCTTACATAAGCGCTGGCCATATACGACATCAATACTCGCCCCATCGGCCAGTTTACAACGTTAACACCTTTAATGTATCTCGATCCAATTGCCAGGTCAGCACCGTCATTTTCACATGCATTGCGGAGGGAAATTAAGTCTTTGGGATTATGAGAGAAATCCGCATCCATTTCGAAAATGTAATTATAGTGCTTGCTCAGAGCATATTTAAAACCAGTCAAATAGGCCGTACCAAGACCCTTCTTCTCATTTCTTTCTAAGAGAAAAAGCCTATCACCATTTGTTTCCTGTAAGTTTTTGACGATCTGCGCTGTCCCATCAGGTGAATTGTCATCGACAACGAGAATATGAAAATCCATTTCAAGAGAGAGTATTTCAAGAATCAAGTCTTGAATGTTCTCTTTTTCATTAAAAGTAGGTATGATGACCAGGCTATCACTCATTTTGCAAAACAATATTAAATCAATTCCATCTCTTGATATGGCGTTGCTTCTTAATTTGAGGATTTATGTTTTCTTTAATGAGTTGAGTGCAGTCGCCATTTCATCCCATAAGAGGGTAACGCATTTAATTCTACCAGGATGTTGCTGTACTGCTGTGAACGCTTGAAAATCTTTGGGTATATCCAAAAGATGTTCCCCTGAAATCATAGACTCAAAAAGAATATAAACATTAAGTGCTTCATCGATTTTCCTGGATCCCATCAGCTTCATCATTATTGAACCTGATGCTTTTGAAATGGCACAGCCATAACCATGGTAGGAGAAGTTTGATATGGTATCATCTTTCAAATCAAAGTAGATTTTATATTGATCACCGCAAACAGGATTATAAGCCTCAATAACATACTGAGCTCCGGGATTTGATTTGAAATCAATGGGGTTTTCATTTAATTCCAGGATAACCTCTTTGTACAAGTCCCTCATTTTATCCATCAGCTGAATATTTGCTTTACCTTATAAAGGCCTTTAACCAACACTTCAATCTCAATTTCTGTATTATAAATCGAAAAACTCACCCTGGTGGTTCCCGGAATGCCCAAAAGTTCCATTAAAGGCATGGTACAATGATGGCCGGCCCTCACGGCAATGCCTTCAGCATCGAGAATTGATGCGATATCATGAGGATGAATATCCTTCATTTGAAATGAAATGATACTGCCTCGATTTAAAGGATTGCCGATTATTTCAACGCCTTCAATTTCCTGAAGTAGGTCAAATGCCAAAGTGGTCAATGTCTCGGTGTACTCCTTCACAAAATTAAGATCGAGACCAATCAGGTAATCAATTGCCGCTCCCAGGCCAATCACTCCAGCTATATCTGGTGTTCCTGCTTCGAAATAGTGCGGATGATCTGCAAAGGTGGATTCTGTAAAACTGACCTTTTTAATCATTTCTCCGCCGAATTGGTAGGGTCTCATTTTCCCCAGAAATTCGTTTTTAATGTATAGCACCCCAATACCCGTCGGACCAAACATTTTGTGACCTGAAAAAGCATAAAAATCACACCCCAAACCTGTTACATCAACGGGTTGATGCCCTACAGCCTGGGCGCCATCTATTAGGACGGGAACACCATTGCGATGTGCTATTTCAACAACTTCTTTGACTGGGTTTATAGTGCCCAATGCGTTGGAAATATGCGTCAAAGCAACGAGTCTGGTGTTCGAATTTATCAGTTCTTCAACCTTGCTGAGTTCAAGATCACAGTCTATATTTATTGGTATAACTTTAAGCGTGCCTTGCTGTTTTTTAGCCAATTGTTGCCATGGAATCAGGTTGGAATGATGTTCCATGGTTGTAATCAAGATTTCATCTCCAGGTTTGAAATTGGGAGCCAAAAAAGATGATGCTACAAGGTTAATTGCTTCTGTTGTTCCCCGTACGAAAATGATTTCCCTGGCAAATGAGGCATTAATAAATGTGCGCACCTTTTCCCTGGAGTCTTCATAATGTTCGGTTGCTTCCACCCCCAGGAAATGTACGCCTCTATGAATATTGGAATTGTTGTTTTTATAATAATTTGAGATGGCATCAATGACTGCATTTGGCTTTTGAGTAGTTGCTGCGTTGTCCAGGTAAACGAGTTGATTATTAGATGAATTGTGTCTACCGAGTATTGGAAAATCCTTTCTGATATTTGCTGGAGAAAACATGAAGTTCTTGCGTATTTGCTTAATCCTATAAATAAGGGAACAAGATATTGATAATTTTATGGATCACGGTTTAAAACTACTCGGAAATCAGCATGAACGCTTCTAAAAATAAGATTTTGATAGCCACAGCCAAAGGACTCGTTGTCTATGAAATCAATTCCGGTAGGTGGACATACAATGGAACTCATTTTCTTGGTCAACCGGCATCAATGGTTTTTCATGATGACAGGAATGGTGCATGGTGGGTGAGTTTGGCTCATCGCCATTGGGGTCAGAAGATGCATCGTTCAATGGATGAAGGAAGAACCTGGACAGAGGTGGCCACGCCCCAGTACCCGGAGGGGTCTGAAATAAGTCCCGGAAAGCCAGCAACACTGAAATACATCTGGTCGATTACTGGTGGGGGAATGAAACATTCAGAAAAGATTTGGGTGGGGACAGAGCCTGGAGGGCTTTTCTTATCCGAAGACAATGGTGAGAGTTTTAACCTGATACAAGCTCTATGGGAACATCCGACCCGGCCTGAGTTTTGGTTTGGCGGTGGCCGTGACAATGCGGGTATTCATTCAATTGTTGTTGATCCGGCGGATGATGATCATGTTTATATCGGTGTGAGCTGTGCAGGAGTTTTTGAGACATCGGATGCCGGAAAATCCTGGGAAATGAGAAATGATGGATTACGGGCAGATTATTTACCAAATCCACTATCAAAGGCTGGTCATGATCCACATGCTATTAAAATATGCCAATCTGAACCCGATATTATCTGGCAGCAAAACCATTGCGGAATATTCAGATCGTTGGATGCGGGAAAAACGTGGTTGGACGTGACAGACAAAAATGGTTTGGCAAAATATGGTTTTGCATTGGCTATTGACGATCGGGATTCTAACCGAGCCTGGGTAATCCCCGCGGTTAGTGACCAAATGAGAGTGGCTGTTGATCAATCACTATGCATTTGTCGAACAGATGACGGTGGTAAAACATGGCGGGAATACCGAAGAGGCTTACCTCAAGGCAATTGCTTCGACATTGTTTTAAGACATGCTTTTAACAAATGTGATGATACCCTGGTATTTGGGACTAACACCGGGAATTTATTCATCTCAAATGATGCCGGTGAATCTTGGGAGAACATAAATAATTACCTGCCGACAGTTTTTGCATTGTGTTTTGCTTGATAATAGGCAAATATATTAGTACGGTTAACGGTTTCATCCTACCTTGGAGAGACAAACCTCAAGCTATGGAAAAACAAGACACAATTAGTCTTTGGGCTATCTTATTGGTGTTATTTACATCATGTGGAAGTCCAAATGATAAAAAACAGAATGACTCAAATTTTGAATTAGTCAAAGAAGCACCCTCAAGTGACACATTAATAAGTGAAGATTCAAAAAATGCAGTTTTTTATGCAACACTTGAGGTAGATGATTTTGATACATGGCTAAAAAATTTCAACGCAATTGAGAAGGTTATGCTCTCTAAAATTTTTAGCGAAGTGAAGGCCCATCAAAGCATGGATGAGGAGAACCAGATCATACTTATTGGTCGCTCAGAAAATCATGATGCTTCAAGAGATTATTTCCGAAACTCCGCATACCAGGTTAATTTTTTGGATTTGAAATGGGGTAGTGAGAATACTCCGAATACAGATCAGGCCATATTTGTGAAACATGGAGTGGGGGACTATATTTCATGGCTCGACAAATTCAAAAGTAAGGAAGAAACAAGAAGGCAGAATGGTCTCTACACCATAGGCGTTGCAAGAGATTCTGATGACCCCACAAAGATTACGATTTATTTTGCTGTCGATGATATAGAAAAGGCACAAGCTTATATCAATCCGGAATTGATAAGGGCAATGGAGGCTTCAGGTGTTGATGGGAAGCCAGAGGGGATTCCGGTAAAAGTGCTTAAAACTCTTGGGTAGCCATTGGTTTATCATTCCTTGACCATTCACTCCAGGAGCCTACATAAAGTTTTGGAATTTCCAAGCCTCCATGTGCTATAGCTAAGAGTGTGTGGCAGGCTGTTACTCCTGATCCACAATGAACAATGACATTTTCGGGCGCCACATTTTCAAAAACAGCAAGATATTTGATTTTTAACTCCTGAGGTGACAGGAATAGCCCCTGGTCGTTTAAATTGGTTTGAAAAGGGACATTAACTGCACCCGGGATATGCCCTGCTACTAAATCAATAGGTTCTGTCAGGCCGTTGTAACGGTCGCTTTCACGAACGTCAATAACAATATGATTTTCATCCTGTGATACTTTTTCAACCTCATCGATACTTGAAAGTGGCAGTATCCACTGTCTGACCTTATAGGGTATTGTCCTTCTGGCAGATTCTGGTTTTGAACTGACTGGCAAACCCTGTTTTTCCGCCTCCTGCCAACCGCCATCAAGCACCTGGACCTTATCATGTCCGATGGCTTTAAGCATCCACCAGAAACGAGCTGCAGCGTTGGCCCCATATTTATCGTCATATACAACAACGTGGCTTTCTTCCGTGATACCAAGATTCGTCAACGTCTTAGAAAAATGTTCCATGGTCGGTAATGGATGTCTTCCCCCCATGGATGCATCTTCCTTAATGTTTGACAATTGGGTGTTTAGGTCGACGAACAAAGCGCCGTCGAGGTGCTTTGCTTCATAGTTAGCTCTTGCTTCCTTTCCGGTGCTTACGTCAACGATAACCAGATTTTCAGAATTGTATAATTCCTGAAGCTCGTTTGCTTGTATGATGGGTGGGACGTCTTTGGTCATTGACTGAAGTTAAAGGCCTTATTTGCAACATCAACTTATCTCCGCCCCATCATCCGCCTTATCACTAGGCTGTAATAATTTCAAAGCCCCATCACTATTTTCGGCCATTAGAATCATGCCTTGTGACTCAAACCCCATGATATTTCTGGGTGCCAGGTTCACCAATACGGTCACTTGTTTGCCAATCATTTCTTCAGGTGTATAATGTTTGGCAATACCACTTAGAATCGTTCTTTGATCGATTCCGGTATCTACCTTGAATTTAAGGAGCTTGTTTGATTTAGGAACGGCTTCAGCCTCCAGAATTGTACCAATCCGCATGTCCATCTTCATAAAATCATCAAAAGCTATGACTTCTTTTTGCGGAGCTACGCTTTTTGCGGTTTCTTTACCATTTTCCATTGCGGTACTTTTTAGTTTTTGAATTTGTTTTTCAATCACCTCGTCCTCTACTTTTTCAAATAGAAGCTCAGCTTCTCCAATTTCATGACCTGCTTTTAAGAGCTCAGATGAACCGCTATCGCTCCATTTTAATTGTTTACAATTCAGGATAGCGTTTATTTTCTTTGATGAATTTGGCAGAAAAGGTTCTCCTAAAATGGAAAGGTTGGCAACTATCTGAAGGGCAATGTTCAGAATTGTATCTACCCGTTCAGGCGCTGTTTTTATGAATTTCCAGGGCTCAGTTTCGGCCAGATACTTATTGCCAGTTCTAGCAAGATCAATGTATAGCCCAAGCGCTTCACGGAATTTGAATTCCTCCAGAGCTGAAGAAATTTTTTCAGGGAACGAATTGAGTACGTGAATTACTTCCTTATCGATTTCATAAAGCTCACTTTTAATCGGCACCTTACCATTACAAAACTTATGTGTGAGCACTATGGCCCTATTGACATAATTGCCGAATATGGCTACCAGCTCATTGTTCACCCTGGCCTGGTAATCTTTCCAGGTAAATTCACTGTCTTTCGTTTCGGGAAGGATGCTGCAAAGGACATACCTCAGTTCATCCTGTTTATTGGGGAATTCCTCAAGGTATTCATGCAGCCAGACTGCCCAGTTTCTACTGGTGGAAAGTTTGTCTCCCTCAAGGTTTAGGAATTCGTTCGCAGGAACATTATCGGGAAGAATATACTCACCTGTCGCATTGAGAATTGTAGGAAAAATAATGCAATGAAAAACGATATTGTCTTTCCCAATAAAATGGATCAATCTTGAATCGTTTTCACTTTTGGGCTGTTTCTTCCAGTAAGGTTTCCAATCCTTCCCATTTTCTATGGCCCATTGCTTTGTTGCTGAGATGTATCCGATAGGAGCATCCAACCAGACGTAAAGTTTTTTCCCTTCAGCTCCGGGCAATGGTACATCCACACCCCAGTCAAGGTCGCGGGTCATTGCTCGGGGTTGGAGCCCGGCTTTTATCCAGGAGCTGCATTGGCCGTACACATTACTCTTCCAATCATTTTTCTTGCCTCTAATGAGCCATTCTTCAAGCCATGGCTGGTACTTGTCGAGAGGGAGATACCAATGCTTTGTAGTTCTTATCAATGGTTCTTTTCCGCTCAAGACTGACCGGGGATTTATAAGATCTGTAGGATTCAGTGACGACCCGCACTTTTCACATTGATCGCCATAAGCACTATCAAAGGCGCAATTTGGACATGTACCGATAATATACCTGTCTGCCAGGTACTGATCATATTCCTCATCATAAAATTGGTCACTTTCTTTTTCAACGAATTCACCTTTTTCATAGAGGATATTGAAGAATTCTTGTGAAGTTTCATGATGAATTTGTGCCGAAGTTCGATGATATATGTCAAATGAAATCCCAAATTCCTCAAATGAATTTTTTATTTTTTTGTGGTACTTGTCTATTATTTCTTTTGGAGTAGTGCCGTCCTTTTTTGCCCTTAGCGTTATTGCAACACCATGCTCATCGCTTCCACATACAAAAACAACATCGCGACCCTGTGATCTCAAGTATCTCACGTAGATATCTGAAGGTATGTAAGCCCCGGCAAGGTGACCAATATGCAATGGACCATTAGCATAGGGAAGCGCTGCTGTGACTGTGTATCGTTTATAATTCTTCATCATTGATTTTAGGGTGGCAAAGATAAGTAATAAATGAAGGTATGGGAGTAGGTGGTTCTCGCGTTTAGAAAAACCAGGACGTTAAAATATTTTATTTTGAGAATCTTAAAGGAGTCTTTAGTGGTTCTCATCTTTATTCATCCAACCAAAGTCCTCTTAATTTCATTATATCTACTTTTGAAGCGGTTTTTATAATTGAATGAAACTCATTGATCGGTACATACTCAAAAAATTCCTGACCACATTTTTTTTCTGTGTTCTGCTGCTGACTCTTGTCATTGTTATCATTGATTTCACTGAAAAGATTGATAAGTTCAATAATGCCGGAGTTTCCAATGACGAGATATTAACGTACTATGCCAGTTTTATTCCATTCCTTGCTGGCCTTCTTACTCCAATAACCACATTCATTGCTGTCGTTTTTATAACAGCAAAGATGGCCGCCCAGACCGAGATAATTGCAATATTATCAAGTGGTGTTAGCTTTAGACGGCTTATTGTGCCTTATTTGATGGGAGCTTTAATAATCGGTGGAATGAGCTTTTACCTTAACGGGTGGGTGATTCCGAATGCCAACAAATACAGAATTAATTTTGAGGTCACTTACCTTGATAAACCATTTTATTTCAACGATACGGACATCCACTTCAAAGTTGGAGATGATTTATACGCCTATATTTTTAGGTATAATAACAGAATAGATCGTGGCTATAAGTTCACTTTGGAGAAGTTTGAAGGTAGTAAATTGAAAAAGAAACTTACTGCCAATACAATTTCATGGGATACTGTTACCAACAAATGGAAGCTGCAAAGCTGGCAATCAAGAATTTTTGAGGGCTTTAATGAAATAATAGAGGAAGGCTCTGCGATGGATACTACCCTTAATATCCTACCATTGGATTTTGATAATAACTCTGGGTTAGAATCGGCACTGACTATTGATGAACTAAATAACCATATAGCCTTATTACAATCTCGTGGTGCCGATGATGTTGGGTTATATCAGATAGAAAAATACATTAGGTACATGATACCCTTTACAACATTGATACTAACATTTATTGGACTAGTTGTATCTGCTCGAAAATCGAGGGGTGGAACCGGATTCCAAATAGCCCTGGGATTTTTGGTTGCCTTTCTTTTTATCATTCTTTTCATCTTCAGTAAGGCTTTGGCAGAAAAGAGTACCGGTGACCCAATTTATGCCATCTGGTCGCCGAATATATTGTTCACTTTCGTGGGTATTTTATTATATAAATCTATTCCTCGATGAAGGCAGAGACCAAGGATCATCTGGAATTACATTTCCTGGTGATCATCTGGAGCTTTACGGGCATATTGGGCTTAGTGATTAAAGTTTCACCTCAGGAAGTGGTGTTCTATCGCACTTTAATATCAGTGGCTCTTTTATCGATCATTCTTTTAGTGATCAGGCAGAAATTAGCGATTAGTGGAGCGCACTTGATTAGATTGTTAGCAGGTGGTTTTTTGTTTGCGGGGCATTGGATCCTTTTTTTTGCTTCAGCAAGAGTTTCCAACATTTCTATTTGCCTTGTTGGTATGGCAACAATGGCCTTGTGGGCCAGTATCATTGAACCGTTAGTGGAAGGAAGAAAGGTAAGCACACTTAACGTGTTTTTATCAATGATTGCAATGGTTGGTATTTCAATAATTTATCATTTCGAATTTGACTCTGCAATGGGATTAATGTTGGCATTGCTATCTGCATTGATGGGAGCTATTGGGATGATATTGAATAAGAATCTTGTCAAGTCCATGAATCCGTTCAAAATAATGTTTTATGAAATGGGGAGTGCATCCGGCTTGTCCCTGATATTCATCGTAATCTTTTCAAAATCCATGACAGGGAGTGTTCAAATACAGTTTCCTGATGAATTCGATGTGTTGTATTTATTTATTTTGGCAGGATTATGTACAGTTTATGCATATTCAATGTCTATAAAACTTATGAAGAGGATGACCGCTTTTACCGTTTCATTTGCAGTAAATCTTGAACCTGTATATGGCATACTCTTGGCGCTGTTGATTTTTGGAGAGAAAGAGTATATGGATATTGGGTTCTATTTTGGTGCAGTCTTGATACTTATGTCAGTATTCAGCTACCCTTATTTGTCAAAAATGAAGCGAGTAAGTTTTTTTAAAAACTAATTGATGTTGAGTTTGTTCATCGAAAATTGAAATTTATAGCTTATGTGCAGCAGATATGCCCTTACATCACCTTCAGAGAACCTTCATAAGCGATTTAAATTAGATGTAACCGAAGCTTACAAACCTACCTACAATGCAGCTCCAACCAATCTATTGCCTGTAATCACGAATCAAAACCCAAAAGGATTTTCTTTTTTTTATTGGGGAGCTACTCCAAAAATGGCCAATGATAAAACCATTTCAGCAAAACTTTACAATGCCCGTTCAGATGAATTGACTGGAAAAGCTTCTTATAGAATTGCGCTTGAGTCAAGAAGATGTCTTGTTCCAGCCAATGGTTATTATGATTGGAAAAGAATCGGTAAAAAAGGAAGAATACCATACTGGATTTACCCCGAAACCCGTGACGAATTCAGTTTTGCCGGAATTTGGGAGGAATATGATGACGATGATGGAAGAACTGAACATGTTTTCAGAATTATTACGGTTCCTACGAATGGAATCGTTGATTCGAATTCAGATCAGATGCCTGCCATCCTTAATAGTGAGGATGAAATTTTTTGGCTTAATAGCAATACACAAAAAAATGAATTGATGAGTTTTTTGAAAAGCTATCCATTGGGTAAAATGAGATCCCATTCAGTTTCAACAAGACTGAATAATACCTCGGTAAACGAGCCGAGCCTTATCGAGCATCTTCCGCCGACGGACCAGTTTGGGAACTACACTTTGTTCAGCTGAACTGCCTTCAATCGAACAACGATTTCAATTCGGTAGCATCTTCAGCTTTCATTCGTTTTGATAGAATCAATCGCAATTGCCTCCTACGGAGTGCTCCTTCGTAGAGCTCTTTTTCTTTCTCATTTTCAGGGATTACCTCACAGACATCAATAGGCTTACCAAAACTGTCTACAGCGACGAAAGTATAAAAAGCGGTATTGCTGTCAATCCTTTCTCCTTTCGGGATGTTCTCTGCCATTACCTCAATAAAAACCTCCATAGAAGAATTAAAGGCCCTTGTTACTTGCGCAGTGAGGGTAACTACACTACCAAGGGTAATAGGCTTTGAAAAAGACACATTGTCGACGGAAGCGGTGACAACTATCTGGTTTGAATGTTTTTGGGCTGCTATGGCTGAGACAATATCCATCCAGTGCATCAGTCGGCCTCCCATTAAATTATTAAGCGGGTTGGTGTCATTGGGCAACACCAGTTCTGTCATTGTAACATGACTTTCTTTTGCGGGTTTTTGTTTGGAGGTCATACTGAATAATTTGTTCTCATAGCAAAAGTATGAGGTTTCAATTGGAAAGGGTTTGGAGAATAGATTATTTGCTGGATTTCCAGCCAAATTCTCCAACAAGTGGAACAAAGCTGAAATTTGCGAACTCTTCTTTTGTGAATTTGCCGTCCATTGTTTTCTCAATCCTAATCATTTTTTGAGATTTGTCATTTCCTACTGGAATTACCAATCTACCTCCTGGTTTCAATTGTTCGATCAAACTCTTGGGAACAGTTGGTGCTCCGGCGGTGACTAAGATTGCATCATAGGGCGAAAAGGTCTTTAGACCTTTTGAACCATCTCCCATGAAAAACTGTGCATTGTACCCCATTTTAATTAAAAAACTCTTCGCCTTTTGGAAGAGCGATTTATTGTATTCTATGGTATACACATCAGCTCCCAGTTCCATCAGGATGCAACACTGATATCCCGATCCGGTGCCAATTTCAAGTACTTTGTCTCCTTTTTTGATTTGTAATAACATTGTTTGAAAAGCCACGGTATAAGGCTGTGAAATCGTTTGCCCTTCACCAATTGGAAAAGCTTTGTCCTGATAGGCATGGCCCAGGAATTCAGGAGAAAAGAAAAAATGTCGCGGGACGCGACCTAAAGCTTCCAAAACGATAGCATCATCTATGCCTTTCCCTTTCAGTTTATTGACCAATGATCGTCGCAAGCCACGATGTTTGTAACTATCTATCATCAAACCAAAGTTAGCGTCAATTCAAATTGGATTGTTCGGTACATCAAATTAATTTCAAACACATGTTCACCGGAATTATTGAGACTGTTGGAAGGCTTAGAAACCTGGAAAAAAGTGGCGGAAATATCAATTTTTTCGTTGAGAGCACAATCAGCAAAGAACTCAATATTGATCAGAGTGTGAGTCATAATGGCGTTTGTCTAACAGTTGTTGACTTAATAGACGGTGGTCATGTTGTGACCGCAGTTGAGGAAACTTTGACACGAAGTAATCTTGGCATACTAAAAGCAGGAGAAGAAATTAATCTCGAAAGGTCAATGCCAGCATCAGGCCGGTTCGATGGCCATATTGTTCAGGGGCATGTGGATGAAGTTGGAATATGTTCAGAAATTTTGGAAAAGGACGGGAGTTTTGAATTTGAATTTCAGTATGCTCTGAATTCGAAAAACATAACAGTTGAAAAAGGTTCAATTTGTATAAACGGTGTGAGCCTGACTTGTTATGATTCAGGCCCTGATAAATTTAAGGTGACAATAATTCCTTATACTTATGGGCATACCAACTTTAAATTCTTAAAATTGGGTAACAAAGTAAATCTCGAATTTGATATCATTGGTAAATACATTCAGCGGATTCTTTCACATAATTAGTTCAGATCTAAACAGTAACTGAGATGAGTATAAAGTGCATGGTAGTTGATGACGAAACGATATCAAGAAAAATATTGAGCCGGTATGTTGAGAAAACGGAGTTTTTAACACTCAGTCATGAACTCACAAATGGGATTGAAGCTTCAAATATTTTACTTAAAGAGGAGGCCGATATTGACCTTATCTTTTTGGATATAGAAATGCCTGAAATGACTGGCCTTGAATTGATTGAGTCCCTTGATCGTTCATATCAGGTGGTCTTAACAACTTCTGCGGAGCGATATGCCGTTGATGCCTTTGAACTTAATGTTATTGACTATTTAGTAAAACCTATTGAGTATCCCAGGTTCTTAAAAGCAGCACTTAAGGCCAGGGATAATCTTGATTCACTTATTAAAACCAGCGAAGGACAATCGACCATTTTCATTAAGTCAGATTCAAAATTGGTTAAATTGGATATTGAAGAAATCAATTTTGTTGAGGCTCTGGCGGACTATGTGATTTTCAATACTACAAAAGGGAAGTTTATTGTTCACTATACAATGAAAGGAATTGAAAAGAGACTTTCATCAAATGATTTTGTAAGGGTTCATAGATCTTTTATTATCAATACAAAGAAGATTAATGCCCTCGAAGATATGAATGTTACTATGACGGATAAGTCAATTCCGATTGGTGCTTCGTATAAAGAAAGCCTCTATAAACGACTCAACATTTTATAAGGGAAGCGCTTCCAGGCAATAAAGAAGAGCCAACCTAAAAATAAACCTATTATAGCTCCAATTATTACGTCTGTTGGGTAATGTACTCCGACGTACACGCGACTCAAGGCAATAAGGAAGGCCCACAAAAAGATAAAGAACCAACTCCGACCGTTTAATTTCATCACAGCAAAAATGAAAGTAGCAAGTGCAAATGAATTAGCACTATGACCTGAAGCGAATCCAAATTTGCCCCCACAATTAACCATCAGGTGAATTACGGATGCCAGATTTGGTTCATAACAAGGGCGAGGCCGCTCGAAAAAGGGTTTCATAAAACCAGAAGTAAGTTGGTCTGTTACAAGAATCAAAATAGCAATCGCAACAAAAATTGATATCCTCTGATCAGGAAAATTTTTAACAACAACAAATCCCCAATAAAGATACAGTGGCACCCATGCGTATTTATTAGTTATCCAGAGCATAACGGTGTCCAATAAAGGCGTGTTCAGTCCATTTATTATTATGAATAGCTCACGATCTAAATCAATAAGGAATTCCACTATCTATTGATCCAGTCAATACCTTTTAATAAAAGACTTTGCGTCAACCATTCAGGAGTACCTTCCCTGGGATGAAAGTCGTATTTCCAGTTGGCCTGTGGTGGTAAACTCATCAGTATCGATTCAGTTCTTCCATTGGTATCGAGTCCGAATTTCGTACCTTTGTCATAAACAAGGTTGAACTCTGTGTATCGTCCACGTCTCAGATATTGCCACTCCCTTTGAGACTCATCAAATGGAATTGACCTGTTTTCTTCGGCAATCGCGGAATAAACCGGTACTAATGAATTTCCAATTTCCTTCACGAACTCGAAAATTCTTTCTTTGCTATCGTTATCCTTACCTGCCAGTCGGTCAAAAAATATTCCACCAATCCCTCTGGTTTCATTGCGATGCTTGATATAGAAGTAATCATCTGCCCAGGTTTTGAACTTTTGATAGTAGGAACTATCATGATTGTCACATGCTTTTTTCAATTCTTTGTGGAAAAAGGATGCTTGTTTCTCTGAAATATAAATAGGAGTTAGATCGATACCTCCGCCAAACCACCAGGTGCCATCGCTCATTTCAAAATACCTCACATTCATATGTATGATAGGAACATGAGGGTTTTTAGGATGGAGGACAATGGAGACACCCGTTGCGTAGAACATACTTTCCTTCAATTGTAATGCCTCGAGAATTTTTTGTGGGGTCTCTCCATGTACTTGTGAATAATTTACACCTCCTTTTTCCAAAAGATTCCCATTACTTATCACACTGGAATAGCCACCGCCACCACCACTTCTGGTCCATTCATCTTCCAGAAATTTTTCTTCCCTATCCAGAATCTCAAGAGAATTACAAATAGCCAGTTGCAGGTTGCGAAACCACCGGGAGATTGATTCCTTATTCATTAAAACTGCTTTGACAATTGTTCATTTCAGACACCTACTTTGATTTCCTTTTCTTCGAACTCCTCGACAGGAATGCAGCTACAGAATAAATTTCTATCGCCGAAAGCACTATCAATGCGGCCGACGGACGGCCAGAATTTGTTATGCTTCACCTCTAAAGAAGGGAAAGCGGCCTTTTCTCGTGAATACGGTTTATCCCAAATGTCACTACACACAACCCTTTGTGTGTGCGGTGCGTTTTTCAGTACATTGTTTTCACGGGCATAAATACCATCTTCGATCTCCCTGATCTCGTTTCTAATAGATATCAATGCTTCGCAAAATTTATTCAGTTCTGACAGGGATTCACTTTCGGTAGGCTCTATCATCAAGGTACCTGCTACTGGGAACGATACTGTTGGGGCATGATATCCGTAATCCATTAATCTCTTGGCGATATCTTCCACCTCAACGCCAACGTCTTTGAACATACGACAATCAACGATCATTTCATGTGCACATCTGCCATGTTGGCCCACATATAGTATTGGATAATGGGGCTTAAGACGTTCCATAATATAGTTTGCATTCAATATTGCAAGTTTGGTCGCATTAGTCAAACCAATGGAGCCCATCATGGCTATGTACGCATAGGAAATAGTCAATATACTGGCACTTCCCCAAGGGGCTGATGAAATTGACTCAATGGCGGAATTGCTGTCTGACTTAATTATAGGATTTCCCGGCAAGAAAGGTATTAGGTGTTTTTTAACGGCTATTGGCCCCATTCCGGGTCCTCCTCCGCCGTGTGGGATACAAAATGTTTTATGCAGATTTAGATGACATACGTCAGCTCCTATTTTGGCAGGACTAGTAAGACCAACCTGGGCATTCATATTGGCCCCATCCATGTATACCTGACCTCCATTGTCATGTATAATTTGACAGATATCTACTATGCCCTCTTCAAAAACTCCATGGGTTGAAGGATACGTAACCATTAATGCCGAGAGGTGGTCTTTGTTTTCCTGGGCTTTAGTGCGAAGGTCTTCAATGTTAATATTTCCTTTGTCATCACATCCAACGATTACAACTTTCATCCCCGTAATGACAGCGCTTGCAGGGTTTGTGCCATGTGCTGAAGATGGTATTAACGCTACATTGCGGTGACCTTGTTCAATACTTTTTTGATAAGCTCTGATTACCATTAAACCTGCGAACTCACCCTGAGCGCCACTATTAGGTTGAAGGGAAATGCCTTCAAATCCGGTAATTTCTCCTAACCATCTCTGAAGGTTGTTGAGTACTTCAGAATATCCAGTCGTCTGATCTTGTGGTGTAAATGGGTGCATTTGAGCAAACTCAGGCCAACTAAGTGGTATCATTTCAGAAGTTGCATTGAGTTTCATGGTGCAAGATCCCAATGATATCATTGAATGAACAAGCGAAAGATCTTTGTTCTCAAGGCGTTTGATATACCGCAGCATTTCATGTTCTGAATGATAGGAATTAAATACAGGATGGGTTAGGTATGGGGTAGTTCTCTGAAGATTTTCCAATAATTGAACTTCAATTTCCTCATGGTTGATTTTTATGGTCTCTTTTGAATAGATTCCTTCTTTTAACACCTGAAGTATAATTTTAACATCCTCGGGCATCGTGGTTTCATCTAATGTGATGCCGATTTTGTCTTTATCGAAAAACCTGAAGTTTATTCCATTTGCCTCGGCTATTTTCTTTATAGAGAGAGGATCAATTTTCTCGGGAACAACAATTTTAAGGGTATCAAAGAATTGTTCATTAAGTTGACTGAATCCCAATTTCTTCAATTCAGTATTCAAAATGTTAGCCAATCTATTGATGTTCAAGGCTATATTTCTGAGACCTTTTGGCCCGTGATATACGGCATACATTCCCGCCATGACAGCCAACAAGACCTGGGCAGTACAAATATTTGATGTCGCCCGTTCCCGTTTTATATGTTGCTCCCTTGTTTGCAGGGCCATTCTATAAGCTTTGTTGCCCTGCTGATCTACAGATACGCCAATTATTCTTCCTGGAATTTGTCGTTTATACTCTTCGCGAGTGGCAAAAAAAGCAGCATGAGGACCGCCGTAGCCCATCGGAACACCAAATCTTTGGGTATTACCAATGACAACGTCGACTCCAAATTCACCAGGAGGTTTTAGTAGTGTTAGACTTAATAGGTCAGTAGCCACGGCTATAGCCAATTCGTTCTGTTTGACTTTGCTAAACAGCTCAGAGTAGTCGATTATTTCTCCATTACTATTAGGGTATTGCACAAATATTCCGAAAGCATCATCTAATATTTCCAGTGGTTTGGTGAGATCGGTGATCTGAACCTCTATTCCAAGCGGTTCAGATCTTATTTTCAGAACAGAGAGTGTTTGTGGAAAAATATTGCAATCAACAATAAACCGCGATGCATCTTTTTTAAACTTTGGTTTTGAATGGAAAAGCATGACCATTGCCTCGGCAGCAGCGGTTCCTTCATCAAGTAATGATGCATTGGCTATTTCCATGCCGGTTAGATCAGTTACCATGGTCTGGAAATTGATCAGTGCTTCTAAACGACCTTGTGCAATTTCTGCCTGATAAGGTGTATAAGCAGTATACCAACCAGGATTTTCAAGAATGTTTCTTTGAATAATAGCAGGGACAATACAATTATGATATCCCAGGCCTATATAGGATTGTAGAACTTTGTTTTTTGAAGCCAGTTCCTTGAATTTATTAATGAATTGAAATTCACTTAAGGGACTTGGAAGATTTAACGCATTCTCTAACCGAATTTTTAAGGGGACAGTTTGGTCAATAAGATCATCAAGAGTTGCGCATTGAATAACTTCTAGCATGTGATTTATATCACCCTGGGTTGCGCTATTGTGCCTTGATTCAAAGGTTCTTGCTTGAGGAAATCCTGTGTTCATTGTTAAAATAAGAATGCAGTTTGGAGGCGTAAAATTACGGAGGGCAAAATTAAATAATAAGCCATAAATGCCCTATTGCATTGATCAACAAGATTACAGAATGGGGGGTATTATCTGAGATAAAATGTAATAAAGATTCTTGAGGGGGACGTGCCCCCACAAGATCTTTTCAACCAGCTATGGAAAGAAAGACTGTTACATCTTCCTATTACTAATATATATACTATTTCGACTAATGCTCGTTTATTTTAGACGAACACCTATTTTTTTTCGACAAACAAGGGATAATGTTCGATAAGTAATTTGAATAGATATTAATGTACATACATGTATTGATGTGACTATAGCTTTTAGGCATCATTTCAGAATAGAGTTATAACTCCATGATCCATAGAAGTATGAGTAAAATAAACAATTGAAAATTCTCTAAAATTAGGAACGCGATAATGCAACAGGCTTGAAATGATATTTGTAAGTGGCAGCATACTTTTGGAAGCTTGAAGGAGAGCACTTCGGTGAAGATTCAAGCAAAGTTCCCTTTTTTAATTTTATTTGCCCCTCATTCCTGTATTTCAAAAAATCATTATGCCGAAGAATCTTGTCATAGTCGAGTCGCCTGCGAAGGCCAAAACAATTGAAGGATACCTGGGGAAGGACTTTAAAGTGGCGTCGAGTTATGGCCATGTGAGAGATTTACCAAAAGGTGGTCTTTCGGTTGATGTTGATAATGGTTTTCTCCCTACCTACGAAATACAGGCAGATAAGAAAGCAGTAATTAAGGAGCTTAAAAAATTAGCCAAAGATGCAGAGATAATTTATCTAGCGAGTGACGGCGATCGTGAAGGGGAAGCAATTTCATGGCACCTAAAGGAAGCCCTTGACTTAAATGATAGTCAAACCCGTCGGATTGTATTTCACGAGATCACTAAAAATGCGATTCAGAATGCACTGCAAAATCCAAGGGGCATTGACCTGAACCTTGTGAATGCCCAACAAGCCAGGAGAGTGCTCGACAGGTTGGTCGGATTTGAAATATCACCAATATTATGGCGTAAGATAAAGGGAGGGCTATCTGCGGGAAGAGTACAATCCGTAGCCGTGAGGCTAGTGGTAGATAGAGAAAGGGAAATTGATGGATTCAATTCAAGCTCTAGCTTTAAAATAACGGCCCATTTCATTATCGAAAAAGGTAAAATATTAAATGCAGAACTTCCCAAAAAGTTTGAATCTGAAGACCAGGCACTGGCTTTTTTGGAAAAGTGTATTGAGGCGGATTTTTTTATTGAGAAGTTGGAGACAAAACCATCAAAGAAATCACCGGCTCCTCCTTTTACGACATCAACTTTACAACAAGAGGCAAGTCGAAAATTGAGCTTTTCTGTATCTCAAACCATGACATTGGCACAAAAACTTTATGAGTCAGGTAAGATTACCTACATGCGTACTGATTCCCTGAATTTGTCGGAAGAAGCCATAAATGCTGCCGCATCAGCCATCACAGGGGATTTTGGATCGGAATATTCACAAAGCAGGAGGTATAAGACGAAATCGAAATCAGCTCAGGAGGCACATGAAGCCATCAGGCCTACTGATTTCAGGGTAAGCAGCGCAGGTAAGGATTACAACGAAAACCGGTTGTATGAATTGATATGGAAAAGAGCTATTGCTTCACAGATAAGTGATGCTCAAATAGAAAAAACAATTGCAACAGTTGGAATTAGCAATAATGACCTGAAGTTTACGGCATCAGGAGAGGTGATTAAGTTTGATGGATTCTTGAAAGTTTATATTGAGTCAACCGATGACGAGAATTCAGATGAGCAAAAAGGAATGCTTCCTCCATTGGCGGAAGGCCAGGTCTTGGAATTGAAAGATTTGACTTCCAGGGAGACTTTTACAAGACCTGCACCAAGATATACAGAAGCCTCTCTTGTTAAAAAGCTCGAAGAAATGGGAATTGGTCGTCCTTCAACTTACGCACCAACTATTTCGACTATTCAGAAACGAGGATACATCTCAAAGGAAACCAGAGAGGGAAGAGAAAGAAAATTTATTCAATTGGTTTTGGCCAATAGAGGTATTGAACGAACCATCAACACTGAAACGACTGGATATGAAAAGCAGAAATTATTCCCGACTAACATCGCAATGGTTGTCAATGATTTTTTGGTAGATCATTTCCCGAATGTTGTCGATTTCTCTTTTACTGCAAACGTTGAAAAGGAATTTGATGAAATTGCATTGGGTGAGAAACCTTGGGATTCTATGATTAGTGATTTTTATAGTAAATTTCACTCAACTGTTGAAGAAACTAAGCTGGTGGAACGTTCCGAGGTTAACAAGTCCAGGGAATTAGGTAAAGATCCCGCTTCTGAAAGAAAGGTATATGCCAGACTTGGCAAATTCGGTCCAGTAATTCAGATAGGAGAAAGCGATGACGACGATAAGAAATTCGCAAGTATGCGCCAAGGGCAGTTTATTGAAAGCATATCCTTGGAAGAAGCCCTTGATCTTTTCCAATTGCCCAGAAATGTCGGTGTTTATGAGGAAGAAGAAGTAATTGCTGCTATAGGTAAATTTGGACCTTATGTTAAACACAATGGCAAGTTTTATTCTTTGGGAAAAGAGCTTGATCCGCTGTCAGTTTCAATAGATGAAGCAACAGCGCTAATTAATACGAAAAGAACAGCTGATGCAAACATGGTTATTAAGGCATTTGAAGGAAATGATGAAATCCAGGTTTTGAATGGAAGGTACGGGCCTTATATTAAAGCTGGAAAGAAGAATGTAAAAATACCAAAGGATCAGAAGCCCGAGGATTTAACACTTCAAGAGTGCGTTGATTTAGCAGAAAAAACGCCTGAAAAGAAATTCAAAGGCAAAAGAAAATAATCCTTATTTTCTCTTTATTTATAGATGAATGGCTAACATTCATTTGCTAACTTGGCCGTATCCATGGTCATTGAGAATAATATTTCGCTTAAAGGTTTCAATACTTTTAACATCGATGTCACAGCATCTCACTTTGTGACCATTGACAGCCATGAAGTATTGAAGCAACTTGTCCGACATCCATTATTTGAGAATGGGAATGCCTTGGTACTTGGCGGTGGGAGTAATGTGCTTTTTACCCGGAATTTTGATGGTATTGTTGCAAGGAATACAATTGGAGGCATCGAAATCCTCAGCGATAATGGAATCATTGCGACCATCAGAGCGGGTGCCGGTGTAAACTGGCATGATTTAGTGGCTTATGCACTTAATAATAACCTAGGGGGTATTGAGAATCTTTCGCTAATTCCGGGAACTGTAGGAGCAGCCCCCATGCAAAACATTGGAGCATATGGCGTTGAAATCAAAGATGTATTTGCGAATCTCGAAGCTGTGAATCGTCAAACAGGAATTTTCCAGATTTTTGATGATCAAGACTGTCAGTTTGGCTATAGAAACAGCATTTTCAAATCTGAATTAAAGGATAAGTATATAATCAGTTCGGTAACGTTGAATCTTACTCGTAATCACGAGATCAACACTTCCTATGGGGCCATTGAAGAGACCTTGAAAGAATGGTCGATTAACAATCCCACCATCCAGGATGTGAGTGAAGCGGTAATATCGATTCGATCCACCAAATTGCCTGATCCGAAAAAAATTGGCAATGCAGGAAGTTTCTTTAAAAACCCGGTTATCACACTTGATCAATATTATGACTTAAAAAAAACATGGACTGGTATGCCTGGCTATACTGATAGCGAAGGGCATATCAAAGTTCCAGCAGCATGGCTTATCGAAAAGTCGGGTTGGAAAGGAAAGCGACGCGGTGAAATTGGAGTTCATGAAAACCAGGCCCTTGTTTTGGTAAATTTCGGGCAGGGGAGTGGCAAGGACTTATTTTATCTCGCCGAAGAAATACAGAAATCTGTTTATAAAAATTTCAGGATTACGCTGGATCCAGAAGTCAATATTATTTAATCTCTCTCTACTCATTGCGTAGTGCATTCACGGGATTTGTTCGGGCTGCTTTCAATGATTGAAAACTCATCGTTAACCAGGCGACAACGAATGAAAGTACACCGGCTGAAAGGAATGTTGTGATCTTCAATTCTGTTCTGAAAGCGAAATCCTGAAGCCACCAATCCATGGCATAATAGGCAATGGGAACTGCCAATACGAATGCAATGATCATCAGTTTAATAAATTCTTTTGACAAGAGACCCATAATCCCGGCGATGGTTGCTCCGAGTACTTTTCTCACACCAATTTCTTTATTTCGTTGTTCGGCAGTAAAAGCGGCAAGTCCAAAAAGTCCTAGAAGAGCGATGAATATGGCTAAAAATGCAAATACACCAAAGATGTTACCGATCTTCTGCTCATTTTCATAAAGCGCTGTAAACCTTTGATCCATGAAGCTATATGCAAATGGTTGTCCAGGTGCAAATTCGTCCCATTTGGATCTGAGGTCATCAATTGTTCCCTGCAAATCCTCAGACTGTATTTTAAATGAAATATATCCACGGTTTGGACTCAGATACATCACAAGAGGATTAATGTTGGTTCGAAGAGACTCATGATGAAAGTCTTTAACAACACCAACAATTTTATAAGAGACCACATGAACGTCATCAGCCGAATTGCCATCAAATGTTGAAACTGTTTCACTGATAGGTTCATTGAAACCAAATTGACGGGCAGCCGCTTCATTAATTATTATCGCAGAGCTGTCGCTTGGAAAATCTTTCGAAAAATTTCTTCCTGATGCCATTTCCATTCCAAGTGTAGGTATATAGTCATAGTCAACCTACCATTTGTTCATGATATAAGTATTGGATTCAGAGGGATTTGAACCGGGAAAAAATGCACTACTACTATTGGAGATGCCAACGGGAAGAAAGCCAGTTATCGTCCCATTAAGAATACGTGGATTCCTTAAAGCCTCAACTTTAAAGGACTCTAATTGATCGCCCATCACCCAGGGATCCTGAAGCATGATAATATGATCCTTATCGAAGCCCAGTTTCTTGCTTTGGATGTACTCCAATTGATCAAAGACAACAGCCGTACCTACGATCATAATAATTGAAAGCCAAAACTGGAATACAACCAGAATGCTTCGCAACCCACCACTTTTCATTCCGAGATTTAATTTTCCTTTAAGAACTTCCACGGGCCTGAAACCAGAAAGGAAAAAGGCAGGATAACTACCAGCTGTAACACCGACAATTATCATCATGATTAGCAATAAACCGATGAAAGAGGGATTCATTATATCGGTCAGTTGCAAATTCTTCGCAGCCAGATCGTTGAAATTTGATAAAAGAAGACCTGCAAATACAAAAGCAATTACAAATGAAATCAAGGTAAGAATCAGCGCTTCAGTAAGGAATTGACTGATTAATTGGACACGATAAGCGCCCATGACTTTACGCAGACCTACTTCTTTAGCCCTGTTCGCAGATCGGGCAGTGGACAAGTTCATGAAATTAATGCATGCAATAAGTAATATGAATATTGCAACAATCGAAAAAATGTAGATGTACTTGATGTCGCTGTTTGGTCCCAATTCTCCAAGTTTGTCAGAGAAGAGGTGGATGTCTTTCATCGGAAATAGAAAGAAAGCCGCACTGTTGCCAGAATCTTCAAATTCATCCATGGATTTACCTAAAAATCTTTCTACTTCAGGTCCTATGTATTTTTCGATTAGTAACGGAAACTTCGCCTCCAAATCTTTAGGATTTGTACCGGGTAAAAGTTTGAAATAGGTATTGAAATTGAAACTCAACCACACAGGAGACTTTGCCTCATCAAGTCCTTCCATGGAGAGAAGAACGTCATATCGAAAATGTGAATTTGAAGGAAAGTCTTTATAGACCCCAGTCACCTCAAAGTCAGTATCATTGTCAAAGGTGAGTACCTTCCCAATGGGGTCTTCATTTCCAAAATATTTTATTGCTGCCGACTCACTCAAAGCGAGCGTGTTGGGAGCACTGAGGACTGTTTTTTCACTCCCTTTTAACAACTCAAAATCGAAAAATTCAAAGAAGTTGGCATCTACATAGACATTGTTTTCTTCTTTAATCGTTTCAGTACCACCTTTTCTTTTCACAAGATTACTGCCTCTTTGGAGAAACCTGATACCCTCGAGAACTTCTGGAAAATCTGCAACAAGGGCATCTTTCGCTGGGGCGCTGGAGACCGCTATGATGAAGTCATCACCATTTAAGAAACCATCAAAATCGAAGCGGTAGATGTTTTCAACCCCTTCATGAAAATTGTCATAGCTTAACTCATGCTGTACATAAATAAATATCATCAGAAAGCAAGTCACACCGACCGACAACCCGAGGATATTTATTCCGGTATAAAACTTGTGTTGAAGTAGGTTACGGAAAGCAATTCTGGCGTAGTTTTTTAACATGTCCTTATGATTTGATTGGGTAATTGGTTTTGACCTGGGGGTTTGGCTTGTAGTTTGTAATACACAGTACCTGTAAACGACTCTAACTTAATTATTGCAAAAAGGTTTTGTAATCAGATGAATAATTATGGGTTTTGGTTGCATTATCTTTACCTGTGCCTATGAGACAACCACAAATATTCTTTGGTTACTTCTTATTGGGTATTTTTCCTTTGGTATTTAATGTCAATGCTCAGAAGAAATTACCCGATTCATTACCGGATTTTAATTTTCCAGGGGTAGGAGTGGATTCTGTCAAGAATAGCTTCTTTGGCAAAGGCCGTCCATTGATTGTATTCTATTTCGATCCGACATGCTCGCATTGTGAAAAACAGGCGCAATGGATTTCTGAGTCAATTGAAGGATTTGAAGGGGTAGATCTTCTTTGGCTGGCGTGGGAGATTAATGACGCCATCCCCGTATTTAAAGAGCACTATTTCTCACAAGCCTCTGATAATTTATACTTTGCAATTGATCCTAATTACAGTTTCGATGGAATATTTGGGTTTAGTGAAATTCCAACAGTTTTCATTTTTGATGGTAAAAATAATCTGATGAGAAAATTCAAAGGTGAAATTAAAGCTGAAAGACTATTAAAAATATTGAATCGTAATTCACAATAAATAATACCCAGATATGCCAGGCTATCCTTTGAATTGAATTGGTTTAGCAAAATTTAAACGATGTGTCAGTTTTATTGAGCAGAAAGTTGGCAGATAGTGTAAATGAGAATCTAAAAGTCTAACTTTGCGGCCGAATTTCAGATTTGTATGCAGAGTATCAGAAATATAGCCATCATTGCTCATGTTGACCATGGTAAAACTACCTTAGTCGATAAAATCATTCATGAGTGTCATCTTCTAAGGGATAATCAAGATAAAGGAGAACTTATCCTTGATAGCAATGACCTTGAGAGAGAAAGAGGGATAACTATCCTCGCAAAGAACATTGCAGTTGAATATAAGGGAGTAAAGATTAACATCATTGATACTCCCGGTCACGCTGATTTTGGAGGTGAGGTTGAAAGGGTATTAAAAATGGCCGATGGGGTCCTTTTATTGGTTGATGCCTTTGAAGGTTGTATGCCACAAACCAGGTTTGTTCTTAACAAAGCGCTTCTATTGGGCTTGAAACCAATAGTTGTGGTCAATAAGGTAGATAAAGAAAATTGTCGGCCAGATGAGGTACAGGAACAGATTTTTGAACTCATGTTTAACCTTGATGCCACTGAAGAACAGCTTGATTTTGTAACAATTTACGGTTCGTCAAAGCAAGGCTGGATGGGGCGAGACTGGAAGCAACCTGGAACGGATATTACTCCTTTGCTCGATACCATTCTGGAAGTCATTCCTCCCGCTCCAAGTCCTGAAGGCAAACCACTTTTCCAGGTAACCTCATTGGATTACTCCTCTTTTGTTGGTCGCATTGCAATTGGCAGGGTTTATCAGGGTACTTTAAATGAAGGACAACAACTAGGTTTGTTGAAAGCTGATGGCTCCATCAAGAAAGTTAAAATCAAAGAAATCCACATTTTTGAAGGTCTTGGTCGCCTGAAAGTAAGTGAAGTGAAAGCCGGAGATATTTGTGCTATCACCGGCATTGAAGGATTTGAAATTGGAGATACAATAACTGATTTTGAAAACCCACAGGCATTGCCTCGAATCCCGATTGATGAGCCTACAATGAGTATGCTTTTCACCATTAATAATTCACCGTTTTTTGGAAGAGAAGGGAAATATGTAACCTCGAGGCATCTAAGGGATCGATTATTCAAGGAGTTAGAAAAAAATCTTGCATTAAAAGTACATGAAACGGATACTGAAGATAAATTCATTGTTTTTGGAAGAGGAGTTCTTCATCTATCCGTCTTAATTGAGACCATGAGACGTGAAGGGTATGAATTACAGGTTGGCCAACCACAGGTAATTTTTCGTCAGATTGATGAGGTGCGTCATGAGCCAATTGAATCACTTGTTGTGGATGTAACCGAGGAATTTGCTGGAAGAGTTATTGAAATGGTTACACAGCGAAAAGGCGAAATGAAGATAATGGAGCCGAAAGGCGATATTCAGCATCTCGAATTTGAAATTCCATCTCGCGGGTTGATCGGTTTAAGGACAGGCATGTTAAACAGCACAGCAGGTGAGGCAGTAATGAGTCATAGGTTTATGGATTACCAACCATACAAAGGCCCTATTACAGGACGCGTTAATGGCTCCTTGATCTCAATGGAGAGCGGTGCTGGTACAGCATATTCTATAGATAAACTTCAGGACAGAGGAGTGTTTTTCGTTGATCCGGGTGAGGAATTATATACGGGACAAGTCATTGGAGAAAGTACCCGTGCCGGAGACATAATTGTGAATGTCCAAAAGGGTAAAAAAATGTCAAACGTCAGAGCTTCAGGCACTGATGATAGTGTGAAGATTATCCCCAAGAGAAGGTTCTCGCTTGAAGAGGCACTGGAATACATCCAAAAAGATGAGTATGTTGAAGTAACACCCAAATCAATAAGGATGCGCAAAATTTACCTCAGCGAGAACGAGAGAAAGCGAATGAATAATGCTTAATATTTCAATCCAGCAAAAATCCTTTTAAATCATCAAACTTGTTACCCATTGAGATTGAGATTTTCTCCTTGCCCATAACTTCCTTTAATCGGTAAGGCATTTCCACTTCTTTCCCGGTTGCCTTAATGACAATGTCAAAGAATTTGGCTGGATGAGCCGTTCCGAGGCATATTCCTGAGAGGTCATGATGTTCGGCCAGGTAGTTTTTTAAAGCTCCATATCCGATAGCAGTATGCGGGCAAACAAAGTAGTCGAACTTTTTATGTACCTCCGAGATGATTTCAAGCGTTTGCTCATCATTATGGAATGCTCCGATCAGGTAATTCCTGATATTGTCATAATCACCAAGAAGCGCTTCAATCCTTGGGAAGTTAGAAGGGTTTCCAACATCCATTGCATTGGCTATAGTCTGGACAGACGGCCTTGGATTGAATGATCCTGAATCAAGGTACTCGGGTACAATCTTGTTGATATTAGTTGCAGCAATAAAACGGTTTACTGGCATCCCCATTTTCGCGGAAATCAATCCACCACAGAGATTTCCAAAATTACCACAGGGTACACTGAAAATAACTTCTTTGGCTGGTGCTTTAGTTCTTGACCAGGCATACATGTAGTAAAATGATTGGGGAATTAGCCTGGCAATGTTGATACTATTTGCTGAAGTGAGATAAAGACTCTTGCTAAGTTCTGGATCAAGGAAAGCTTGTTTAACCATCTTTTGGCAATCATCAAATGTTCCACTAACCTCGATAGCAGTTATATTTTGCCCTATGGTAGTCAACTGCATTTCCTGTAAGCCGCTCACTTTACCACTCGGATAGAGAAGGGTGACGCTGATTCCAGGAACACCAACAAATCCCTGAGCAACAGCGCTACCAGTATCTCCTGAAGTAGCTACCAATATGTTTACTTCCTGGGTTTCAGTTTCAAGGAAGTGACTCATGACCCTTGCCATAAATCGTGCACCAAAATCTTTGAATGCATGCGTAGGACCATGAAAGAGTTCAAGTACTTGAATGTTTTCATCAAGTTGTGCCAAAGGGACGTTGAAATCAAAAACATCAATGACTATTTCCTCCAACTTGGCCCGGGATATTTCATCACCAATCAAGGCGTAAGCCATGATATGAGCTATTTCGGTGAAGGTCATTTTATTGAAAGACGAAAGGATTGATGCCTCGAGTTGGGGGATGATTTTCGGCATAAACAAACCATTGTCATTGGGCAAACCTTTAAAAGTGGCCTGTTTAAAGGTTACGTTAGGGCTTTGATGATTTGTACTATAGAGTTGCATTAATGTTGGTCTGAAAAACTTTTGTAAAAAAAATTACAACACCTTAGGACCGCATTGATTTATTTGCGAAATGAACAATTGATGTCCGATTTTATTTTCAATGTAATAGACACTCATTGCTTTCCCTATTTCCAAAGCTGATTCTTCAGAAGTACAAAATGCGAACATGGTTGGACCGGATCCTGATATGCTAAAGCCCATTGCTCCTGCATCCATTGCAGATTTTTTACACTCATTGAAACCGGGAATGAGTCTTGATCGGTAAGGTTCTGCCACATAGTCTTTCATTGATCTTGAAATGAGTGCTTTGTCATTGCTCATGAAACCTGCTATGAAGCCGGCAACATTACCCCATTGTTTAGATGCCGTTTTCAGTGGTATTTCATAAGGAAGGAGACTTCTCGCTTCCGATGTTTTAATCTCCACTTCCGGATATAACAAGACAACCCATAAATCTGAAGGAACTGGTATTTTAATCACGTCAAATGGGCTGTTGCTCCTAATTAAAGTCATGCCGCCATAAAGGCATGGAGCGACATTGTCGGCATGATGGGCACCGCTTGCGAAAAACTCTCCCTCCATTGCAAATTCCAGAACTTTTTCAATAGGATAAGGTTGTCCAAATAATTCATTCGCCGCGAAGGCTCCTGCCACAGCACTCGCAGCACTCGAACCCAGACCACTGCCAAAAGGCATATTTTTAAAGAGTTCAACCTCCAGGCCAGTTTCCCTTCCAAAATCCTTTAGAAAGGCGTCAATAGCGATTGTCGCTGTGTTCTTTGTAGGGTTTGTCGATAATTGGCCGTTGTCACCGGCTATAGATTTGATAACGACACCAGGCTTCTCCGTTTTGCGCAAAAGTAATTCATCACCTGGTTTCTCAACGGCAAAGCCAAGCACGTCAAAACCTACACATGAATTTCCAACTGATGCAGGAGCAAATACTTTAATGCTATCAGCCATTATTCAATTTCATGTTTTCAGGTGAGAGGTAATTACTTATACTAATAATTTCAGCAAATACACCGGCGGCAGTTACCTCGGCACCCGCGCCAGGACCTTTGACAACAAGTGGTCGCTCATTATAGCGACGTGTTGTAAAAGATATGATATTATCACTTCCAGAGAGGTTGTAAAAAGGATGATCAGGCCCAATCTTTTCAAGTTTAATACTTGCCGATCCACCGGATGTTGATGCGATGTACCTCAACACCATTCCTTGTGATTCTGCTTCCTGTCTAAGTTTTTCAAGTAGGTCATCTACCAGCTCCAATTCTTTAAAGAAATTATCAACGGATGAAGCATTAAAACATGCTTCAGGAAGAATTGGTTCAATACTAATATCACTCAATTCTAATGGCTGGCCGGCTTCCCTCGATAAAATGAGAATCTTTCGAGCCACATCCATACCATTAAGATCATCTCTTGGGTCAGGCTCGGTAAGTCCGTTTTTCTGAGCTTCTTTAACAATTGATGAGAAACTTGAACTTCCATTGAAATTATTAAAAATGTAAGAAATTGTTCCAGAAAGTATTCCTTCAATTCGTTGGAATTCATCGCCACTATTTTTTAGATCATTCATTGTTGAAATTATTGGCAAACCTGCACCGACATTTGTTTCATACAAAAATTTTACGCCATGATCAAAAGCAGTCTTTTTAAGTTTTTTGTAGCTTATATGGGTGCTAGAATTAGCCAGTTTGTTTGGGGTGACTATCGAGATGCTCGATTCGAGGATTTGTTGATAAAAACTGACAACTTCTTCACTAGAAGTACAGTCTATAAACACACTATTGGGCAAGTTCATTTTAGTCATTTCGGCAATAAATGAACCGGTGCTAGCCCGGCGGCCTGGATAGTCTATTTTTTCTTTCCAACCGCTCAATTCCATCCCTTCTTCATTGAAATGTTTATGGCGGCTATTAGTTATCCCAATCAGATTAATCTTTAAATGCTGTTCTTTGAATAAATCTTTGGATTTCGCTTTAATCTGCTCGAGTAAAGTACTACCTATGAGACCGATTCCTGCAAGAAATAAATTCAATTGCTTTTGATTGGAAAGGAAAAAGGCCTCATGAAGGACATTAAGAGCTTTCGTTAGATTTGAAAAACTAATTACAATTGAAAGATTTAATTCTGACGAACCCTGTGCAATTGCTACCACATTGATGCCATTACGACCTAATGAAGTAAACATTTTGGCTGCTATACCAGGAGTGTTCCTCATGTTTTCGCCTATTACGGCTAGAACAGAAAGATTATTTTCAATTTTGACATCGTCTATTTGTCCTCGGTTAATTTCAATTTCAAATTCCGAACGAATGGTTTTTCCTGAGATCTTTGCCATATCTGGTTTTACAGCAAACGTGATGGAATGCTCCGATGAAGCTTGGGTAATCAAAATGACATTAATATTTTTATCGGCCAAGGAACCAAAGAGTCTTGATGCGACACCGGGTACACCAATCATTCCACTGCCTGAAACACTAATCAATGAAACCTCATCAATGGAGGAAATACCTTTTACAAGAAAATTGGACTTCTCTGGTTGCTCAGTAATCAACGTTCCAATAAAATCGGGATTAAAAGTATTCCTGATTTTCATTGTGATTCTTTTTGCAATAGCTGGTTGTAAAGTAGGGGGATAGATCACTTTCGCACCGAAATGTGACATTTCCAAAGCTTCATTAAAAGTTAACGACGGCAATGAATATGCCGCTTTAACTTTTCTCGGATCAGCCGTCAATACCCCATCAACATCTGTCCAGATTTCAATTTCATTGGCATCAATTGCCGCTGCAATAATCGCAGCTGTATAGTCTGATCCACCCCGTCCGAGGGTGGTTGTTTGATTTAGTTCGGAGCTGGCAATAAATCCTGTAATCACAGGAATACCCTTATTTGTTCTAAAGAATTCATTAATGTTTTTATTGGTGACCTTGAAATCAACATTGGCATTTCCAAAGTGATCATCTGTGCGGATCAAACTTCGAGCATCAATGGACTCCGATTTTAAACCAGATGAGGTTAGAAATTCGGCGATTATTACCGATGCCAAACGCTCCCCAAAACTTTGAATAAGATCGAGGGTTCTGGGAGAAAGCTCCTGTAGCAAGTAAACGCCTGTCAGAATAGCTTCGAGTTCATTAAATGATTTAACAATCTGAGTTACAGCTTTACTTTCGGTTCCAATTAACTTCTTCGCGGTTTCAAGGTGAGATTTTCTCAGGTTGATAATTTCACTTTTCCATTCTTCATCTGCTTTTGATGATCGTTCCCCAATTTTGATAAGCCTATTGGTTACTCCGCTCATAGCTGAAACCACAACAGCCACCTTCTCACCAGCCTGATGATAATTTTTTATTATTTCGGCAACCTGACGGATGTTTTGTTGCGAACCGACTGATGTTCCCCCAAATTTTAAAACCTTCATTTCTTCAGATGAACTTTAAGGCGGCAAAATTGTGGAATTAAGCAGAAAGACTATAATATTCCGGGAACTATTACGGCATTACTCCTTGGATTGAAATATTTTTTGGGGAATTCTGATTTCATTTACCAGGCAGTATAATGGTTAATAAGTAAGTAGCTGATCCTTCACTTCCTCCATTAACCACATTGGAGTAGAAGTTGCTCCACATATCCCTATGGTGTCATTTTTGTTGAACCAGTCGCTTTCAATCTCGCTTTTGCTTGTAACGAAATAGGTATTAGGATTGGTCTCCTTGCAAACGTTGTAGAGTACCTTGCCATTGGAAGACTTGGTTCCCGAAACGAAAATTATCCTTTTGTATTTAGCGGCAAAGAATCTAAGGTCTTTGTCCCGATTAGAAACCTGTCGACAAATGGTGTCATTAAAACTGACATTCACACCATATGATTCAAGTGTTTCGCGTATGTTGTAGAGGTTGTCGGTCCTTTTTGTGGTTTGGCTGTAAAGCGTGATTTCACTTGGGAGTTTATCGATTTCTAATTCAGAAATATCCTGAAAGACGACAGCTTCATCATTTGTCTGACCAACTAATCCCTTCACTTCCGCATGACCATGTTTTCCATAAATGTATATTGGTCGCCCTTCATCATGAGAGTTTTTAACCCTATTCTGAAGTTTAAGCACTACGGGACAAGAAGCGTCAATGAGTTCAATGTTATTTTTTAGAGCCAACTCATAAGTTGAAGGATGTTCCCCATGCGCTCTAATTAGAACTTTCGCATCATGTATTCGCTCAAGGTCGTCATGGCTAACTATTTGAAGGCCTTTATCTTCCAATCGCTTCACCTCCTGGTCATTATGGACAATATCACCGAGGCAATATAAATGACCTTCTTCGTCCAGGATATCTTCGGCCATCTCAATGGCATAGACTACACCAAAACAAAATCCAGAGCCTGGATCGATATCAACCGATAGGTTCAATTTATCTGCCATAGTGCAAATGTATAAACTAAAGGGGATTCATTGATTGCGATGGATTTAAGTGATTCCCGACCGATAACTTAAATAAATTTTTCAGTAAATGGTTTACTTATCGATTTCATAGATCTCATTTTAGAAAGGAGTTCATCTACATTATCCGATTGAACAAAGAATTTCAAATTAGCAGGTTTTAATAGCTGTTCTTCTACCATTTGATTAAACTGATCAATGAGATGGTCAAAATATCCGTCAACATTAAGGATGCCTATTGGCTTATTGATAATATCCAATTGTACCCATGTTAATATTTCGCACAGCTCCTCAAGAGTCCCGAATCCACCCGGTAAAGCAATAAAACCATCCGCTAATTGAGACATTTTCAATTTTCTCTCATGCATCGACTGAACGACAATTAATTCACTGATACCATTGTGGGCTATTTCATCTTTTGCAAGGAATTTTGGAATGATACCGGTAACCAATCCACCATTTTTCATACATGCATCGGCTACAAGTCCCATCAAACCAATTTTTCCTCCGCCGAATACTAATGAAATATTTCTTGCTGCCAGTGTTTCACCCAACTGGATAGCTGCTTCGGAAAAGATGACTTTTTTCCCTTTGCTAGATCCGCAAAAAACACAGATCGATTTCATCTGGTAATATTTTGATGCCTGGGGTCAATCTGATGTTTCATGCCTTAAATGTACATTGAACCATGAATTGGAAAAAACATTGAACTGGAATTGCTTTTACCGAAGAACAGCCTGATCATTAAGATTCCAGTTATATTCCAGAAACCCAATGTCCGCATCTTTTGAAATTCGGACTTTAGAATATTTATTGAGGAATTCCCTGAGCGTAGTTTGTTTCTTAAAATCACTGCCAAACCAACTGAATATTTTTGATACAGACACGCTATTTGGGGCGATTTGATTCTTTTGTTTATCGTTAATAAAATCTATGGCTGCGGCTTCCAACTGTTGGTCAAGTGTTTCAGCAATGTAGGCATTACGCCCCAATTTTGGGCAACTGTAAGAAGCACAAACAATAGCGAAATGAATCCGGGGTTCTTCAAATTCTCCACGGAGAATATCGTGTTCAATATTATTCAGGTCGTATTTTCTTCCCTCTATTTCGATGAATTCTATATCCCACGGAGTATTAACAAAAGGAATTTGAAGCCAACTTCCAATATCTTTTATACTTTCAATCGGGTAATTATCTAAAATGAGTTGAAGGGTAAAAGCGTTGTAGGCGTTGATCCAATAGGCAATTTGCTCTTCCTTAGACCAGGTATCTTCGGGGTGATTATTTCTCAGGATGTAGAGGTAATTATCTAATTTATCTCTGTTTTGGCCCAAACCAACATAATCAACCCAACCCTCATCATTGACGAACTCCTTGAGTAGAAGACTATAAGTTGCATGAGATGGTTGTGCCTCGGTCGAATAACTTATCAGTTCGAGGCAAAGGAATATTGATAAATGAGAAAATTTCAAATTATGAAATACTAAGGTTTATGATAGCCCCTTTAAATACGAAAACCAATCAATTTTGATCGGTTTTCGTCATCCATAGCTACAAAGACCCTGTTTAACAGTGATATTTTTTTGAACTTAGTGATTTTATGTGATTGATAATTTAAGATACGTGTTTGCAATTCAACTTCCATTTTAATTCGATGAGTCATTCTTATTGATCGATTAACTGAATATCAGTTGTAGGCAAATTTTAATCGTAGAGCTATTTGACAATATGTCTTTTGAAGGATTCAATAATTTAAGCATCTTCGAGCCATAATGAATTGGCTACAACTTTTATCTCATCGTCGTCTTGGAGAAGGAAGAAGAGGTGATGGCCTTGATCAAGCCAGGAGCGCTTTTGAGGTTGATTATGACCGCATTATTTTCTCTCATCCATTTCGGCGCCTTCAGGATAAAACACAGGTGCTTCCTCTCCCTGAGCATGATTTCGTTCACACAAGATTAACGCATAGCCTGGAGGTAAGTAGTGTTGGGAGATCACTAGGTAAAAAAGTGGGCGAAGAATTAATTGTTAGGCATGAAGAACTTCTTTCAAAACAATATACATCCTTTGATTTTGGAGCAATAGTCGCTGCTGCCTCATTGACTCATGATTTGGGTAATCCACCGTTTGGCCATTCAGGTGAAGCTGCCATTTCGGATTTCTTTTTGAATAATCCCAATGGCAATGGATTTAAGGAAAAAGTAAACGACAAAGAGTGGGCCGACCTCACTGCATTTGAAGGTAATGCCCAGGGATTTCGTATTCTTAATAAGAAAGGTGCCCATGGTTTGAAGTTAACTATGGCTTCTTTAGCCGCATTTTCAAAATATCCTCGCGAGTCATTGATCGATAATCGAGATGCCAACAGAACAAGCCAGAAGAAGTATGGGTTTTTTCAATCTGAAAAAGAATCGTTTGCTGAGTTAGCCAATGAACTTGGTTTAGTCAATTTATCTATTGGTACCGATCTGGCATGGTGCCGTCATCCACTATCATTTTTGGTTGAAGCAGCTGACGATATCTGCTATGGTATTATTGACTTCGAAGATGGCTGTAGACTAGGATTAGTGAGCTATGAACAAACTGTTGAACTCCTCTCTGAAATAATTGGAGGTTTGTTTGATGAGTCGAAATTGAAGAAGATTCCAGGAAGAAATGAAAGAATTGGTGTTTTAAGAGCAATGGCGATCAACGAATTGGTGCAACAGGTCTCAATTGTTTTTTTGGCCAATGAAGCAGATATCCTTTCAGGATCATTTGATTCAGCACTCACAAATCGCATACCGGCTTCAGACAAATTGAAAAAAATTGAGAGACTTTCAGTTGAGAAAATATACCGGTCAACACAAGTTATGGAACGAGAGGCTGCGGGTTTCCAAATTATTGATGGGCTTCTGAATGCATTTTCACAGGCTACCATCAACAAAATTTTTGATCAAAAATCATTTTCTAGTAAGCAAAAGAGTGTCTTCCGGTTACTTCCTGAAACATCAATTTACGAGATTGAGAATCAGAAATCTCCGTACGAAGTGTTGCTTTGTGTTACGGATTTCATTTCGGGGCTCACTGATTCCTATGCACTCACCTTATATCAAAGAATTAACGGTATGTCGGTACCTGGCAGTCGCCGATTATAGGCATCAGCCCTTTGGCTTCTTAGATTATATAAGCACCTAACTTTAATTACATTTGCAAGCTTGCGTCCAATGTGGAGTTTTCTAGCCCATATCATCTTAACCTATCGTAGGATTTTAATTGCCACCCTTGCAATTATCACAATCTACATGGGTCAAAAAACGCAAGAGGTTGAATGGTCATTTGACCTTGCGAAGACTGTTCCTACCGCAGATCCTGAAATGATCTTCTTTGAAAAGTTTAAGGAGCAATATGGGGAAGATGGGAATATGTTGGCAATCGGCCTAAGGGATAGTTCGATTTACGAAGTTCTAAATTTCAGACGTTTCAAATATCTTGTTGATGAGTTAGCTAAACTCAGTGGTGTAAATAATGTCCTGGCGTTACCCAATTTACCCAAGTTGATCAAGGATAATAATTTAAAAAAATTCCGCCTTCAGCAGATATTCCAACAAATTCCAGACAATCAGGACTCGTTGAATATTTTATTGAGTGAAGCGTCAAAACTTAAATTTTATGGCCAACTCATTAATGAAGAGAATGGCGCTACTATTCTTCTTGTTTACATCAATAAAGAAGTTCTGAATTCAAAAGGCAGGGATCAGCTCATAGAAGACATCAGGTTTGCCGGGGATGCTTTTTCAAAGGTAACAGGCATAGACTTGCATTATGCAGGTCTACCATATGTCCGAAGTGTTTCAACAGGAAAAATTAAGAAGGAACTGGTAATGTTTCTTATACTCTCAGTAGCTATAACCGGACTCATTCTCTTTTTGTTTTTCCGTTCAATAAATGCTGTAGTTATTCCACTAATCATTATTGGAATTGTTGTTATTTGGTCGATTGGGACAATTGCGCTTCTGGGGTATAAGATTACTTTATTATCTGGTCTGATTCCGTCGATTATCGTTGTAATTGGGATCCCAAACAGTGTGTATCTTTTAAACCGTTATCATCAGGAATATGCGCATAATGGGAATAAGAACATGGCGCTAAGTCAGATTATCAAGAAAATAGGTATTGTGACATTTATCACAAATTTTACAACAGCAGTTGGTTTCCTGGTACTAATTTCTACGGATATCGTTATTTTAAGGGAATTTGGCATTGTTGCAGGAATCAATATTATGGCAACGTTTGTAGTAAGCATCATACTTATTCCAGCGGTTTATTCTTATCTACCTGATCCCACATCTAAAAACTTGAAACACCTCCAATTCAAGCCGCTTGAAAGTGTATTAACCGGATTTGATCGATTAGTTCATAGTCAGCGAGTGTTGATCTTTGTCATCACAATTGGGCTTGTCATCTTTTCGGTTTTTGGAATTATGAAGGTTGTGGCTGTCTCTTATATGGTGGATGACCTTCCTGAAAAAAGTGACATCAAACAAGACCTTCACTTCTTTGAAAATAACTTTAGTGGTGTGATGCCTCTTGAAATAATTGTAGATACGGGAAATAAAAAAGGAGTTCAAAATCTTAAAAACCTTCGGAAAGTTGAAGAGTTTGAATTGTTCTTAGACAGTATTGAACATATTTCTCAACCTGTATCAGTAGTCAGTTTTATTAAAGCCGCCAGGCAGGCATATTACAATGATAATCCTGCGTTTTATTCTCTCCCCAACAACAGGGATCAGGCTTTTATATTAAGGTATTTAGCAGCAGACGTTGATAGCCTGGGCGTATCTTCTGCTTTTATTGACTCCACAAATCAAAAGCTGAGAATTTCACTAAGGGTTGCAGACATTGGTTCATTGAAAATGGATTCCCTGGTTTCACAAGTTATTCAGCCAAGAATTAAAGAAATTTTTTCTGAAGGAAAAATGGGCGCCACTGTTACAGGCACCACCCTGCTCTTTATTAAGGGAAATAAATTCCTTATTGAAAACCTCCAAACGAGCTTTCTCTTTGCGTTTCTGATCATTGCGATCATTATGGTTATCCTGTTTCGTAATTTTAAAATGATCATTATCTCCTTGGTTCCAAACGTCATCCCTTTGATGATAACGGGAGGGCTAATGGGTTACTATGGCATTCCTCTTAAACCTAGCACTGCAATAATCTTTAGTATTGCTTTTGGTATTTCGGTGGATTACTCCATCCATTTTTTGGCTAAATACAGGCAAGAGCTTTTTGCCAATAACTTCGTGGTGACTGTGGCCATAACCAAGAGCATAAGAGAGACAGGTGCCAGTATGATCTATACTTCAGTGATTTTATTTTGCGGTTTTATCATTTTTGCTTTATCTGATTTTCTTGGAACAGTTGCTCTTGGCGCATTAACCTCTACCACCTTACTAATTGCCATGTTTACAAACCTTATAGTACTTCCTTCCCTTTTGCTTTCATTTGATACTGGAAAAAGAAACCTCGCGAGTCATCCGCTAATTGAAAAATTGGATGAATTCCATGATGAAGATGTAGATGAGGAAATCGATCATGACCTCTTGGAAATAGGGGAAAATAAATAAGGAAAGGTCGATACTTCTCTGAAAAGGAATAATTTTGCACCCCTAATTTTGGAGTTTATTGTGAAATACAGAGAGTATAAAAATCCTGATTATCCTACAATTGCCACCGAGATTCTTAAGTACTGGGAGGAAAGGGATATTTTCCATAAATCCATTTCCCTAAGGGAAGGAAGCGAGTCTTTCACTTTTTATGAGGGACCGCCCTCGGCAAATGGAACACCTGGAATTCATCATGTGATGGCCAGGACAGTTAAAGATCTCTTTTGCAGATACAAAACCCAAAAGGGATTTCAGGTAAAAAGAAAGGCAGGTTGGGATACACATGGACTCCCCGTTGAGTTGCAGGTGGAGAAAGAACTTGGAATTACCAAGGAAGATATTGGAAAGAAAATTTCTGTTGAGGATTACAATCTGAAATGCCGTGAGGCAGTGATGAAATTCAAAGATGAATGGGATGACCTGACCAGGAAAATTGGTTATTGGGTTGACCTCGACGAACCCTACATCACATTTGAGCATAAATATGTAGAGACGCTCTGGTATTTGCTCAAGCAACTCTACAAGAAGGGATTACTGTACAAAGGATACACTATTCAGCCATTCTCTCCGGCAGCGGGCACAGGCCTTAGTTCACATGAATTAAACCAACCAGGTACTTATAAAAATGTAAAGGATACATCAGTTACGGCCCAGTTTAAAGTAATAAGAAATAAACAGTCCGAATTTTTATTTGATGGTGACAAGCCCGTTTATATTCTGGCATGGACAACAACACCATGGACCTTACCTGGAAACTGTGCCCTTGCAATAGGCAAGAAGATTGAGTATTTAATAGTAGAGACTTACAATCCCTATTTATTTAATGAAATTAGAGTTGTAATAGCGAAGGATCGGTTGAGTTCCTATTTCAATGAGAAGACGGGCGAAGTTGATTTTGAAGATTACAAACCCGAGGATAAACTCATTCCTTTCAAAATTATTGATTCCTTTTCCGGAGATAAACTCCTGGGAATTGTTTATGAGCAGTTACTGCCTTATGTCCAACCCGAAGGAAAAGCTTTTACAGTAATTCCCGGGGACTTTGTAACTACCGAAGATGGCACTGGTATCGTTCATACTGCCTCACTATTTGGGGCTGACGACTTCAGGGTTTGTAAAGAGAATGATATCGCGTCCATCACCGTTAAGGATGAGAATGGTTTTGATGTTCCGGTTGTTGATAGGCAAGCGAGATTTGTGAAGGAAATTACTGACTTTGCCGGTCGCTATGTCAGGGAAGAATTTTACGACGATAAGTCAAGGAATGACCCTGAATTTAAACCAACCGATGTGTTGATTGCCATCAAGTTGAAGGAAGAAGGTAAAGCCTTTAAGGTTGAGAAATATGAACACTCCTATCCTCACTGCTGGAGAACCGATAAGCCGGTGCTTTACTATCCGTTGGATTCCTGGTTTGTGAAAACAACTGCTTTGAAAGGCAGAATGGTTGAATTAAATGATACCATCAACTGGAAACCGAAATCCACGGGAGCTGGTCGTTTTGGAAATTGGCTTGAAAACCTTGTGGATTGGAATTTGAGTCGTTCAAGATTTTGGGGAACGCCATTACCTATTTGGGCGACCGAAGATCGTAAAGAAGAGAAGTGCATCGGATCAGTGGAAGAATTGACAACCGAAATGCAAAAATCCATCAAAATCGGGTTCATGGTCAAATCTCTATTTGAAGGAAAGGAAGTCGATTTGCATCGCCCTTACGTTGATGAAATAATTCTGGTAAGCGACTCTGGTCAGAAGATGTTCCGGGAACAGGACCTAGTAGATGTTTGGTTTGATTCAGGTGCCATGCCCTATGCGCAATGGCATTATCCCTTTGAAAACCAAGATAAGTTTGAAGCTAATTACCCAGCGGATTTTATAAGCGAAGGTGTCGATCAGACGCGTGGATGGTTTTTTACATTACATGCCATTGCAACATTGGTTTACGACAGTGTTGCATTCAAGAACGTAGTTTCTACCGGACTTGTATTGGACAAGAATGGTAACAAAATGTCTAAACGATTGGGGAATACTATTGACCCGTTGGAGACGCTTAGGAAGTTTGGGCCGGATGCTACTCGATGGTATTTGATTGCCAATGCTAATCCCTGGGATAATTTCAAATTTGATCTTGATGGGGTGGCAGAAGTTCAGCGAAGATTTTTTGGCACACTCTTCAACACGTATTCATTTTTTGCACTCTATGCTAACCTTGACCGATTCAGTTTTAACGAGTCAAAACAAATTCCCTTAGGAGAAAGGACTGAAAGTGATCGATGGATCATTTCAAAGCTCAATACCCTTAAAATGGAAGTAAATATAGCGTTAGATGATTATGAGCCAACAAAAGCTGCCAGAGCAATTCAAAATTTCGTTAGCGACGATTTAAGTAATTGGTATGTACGGTTAAATAGAAAGAGATATTGGGTTGGGGACTATAATGATGACAAAAAAGCTGCATACGAAACGCTATATGAATGCCTTCTGACCATCTCCAAATTGGGAGCGCCAATTGCCCCATTTTACATGGAAAGGCTTTATCACGACCTTGAAAAGGTCAGCGATCAGGAAAGGTGTGAATCTGTACATCATTGTTTTTTCCCTCAGGCAGACACCACTTTGATCGACCAGGATCTTGAGGAAAAAATGCAACTTGCACAGAATATTTCATCACTTGTACATTCATTGAGACGCAAGCACAAGATAAAGGTCAGACAACCACTTTCAAAAATTATGGTGCCGGTACTGAACAATAAGACGCGTGAACAAATCAGTGCCATTGAAGAATTAATTGCGTCGGAAGTAAATATTAAAACCATTGATTACATTGATGATGCCTCAGGTATCATTAAAAAGAGGGTTAAACCTAATTTTAGCAAACTTGGAAAGCGGTATGGGTCTAAAATGAAATCAATTGCTGCCGCTGTTAGCCAAATGTCAGGCAATTCAATATCAGAGTTAGAAAGAGATGGTGCTATTGAATTGGGTATTGATGGTGAAATGATCAAGTTAGGATTGGAAGATGTTGAGATATTCTCTGAAGACATCCCCGGATGGTCTGTTGCCAGCGATAATGGTCTAACAGTTGCTCTTGATATAACCCTTACCGATGATTTGAAAAAGGAAGGAATAGCACGTGAATTGGTAAATCGAATACAAAACATACGAAAGGATCTGGGGCTGGATGTTCAGGACAAGATCGTCATAAAGACAGCCGCAGACGACAATTTCGTCCAAATGGCATTACAGGAATATGAAACCTATATTTGCCGCGAAACTCAGGCAACTGAACTTAAGATTTTGGAGAAGTTGGATGAAGGTCAGGAGGTTGAACTCAATGATTATCGCGTGAAGGTACTAGTGAAGAAATAAGATGAGGGAAAGAAAAAAGATTAATCTAAAGTGAGATATTTTCAGTACTACTTAATCAGTTTCGTTGTAATTGGCATTGATCAGGCTGTAAAAATGCTTGTTCATTTTAATATGGAAATGGGTGTAGCAGGGCAGATCCACCTCATTGATGACATCTTCAAACTCCACTATCTCACAAATCCCGGGATGGCCTTTGGCATGGAACTGGGCTCTGATTACGGAAAGCTCTTTCTTACACTATTTAGGCTCGTTGCAATGGGGGGCATAAGTTATTATCTCTATCTATTGATACATAAAAAAATACATAGAGGTTTAATTTTTTGCGTAGCTCTTATTCTTGGTGGAGCCGTTGGGAATGTCATTGACAGCACATTTTATGGTGTTCTTTTGGATAACGCTCCGTATAACGCTGCCTCTCCATGGTTTCATGGCCAGGTAATTGACATGTTTTATATTGATATTTGGGAAGGGAGACTGCCTGCATGGATACCTTTCTGGGGTGGTCAATATATGGCACTGTGGCCTGTTTTTAATATTGCTGATTCTTCCATTTTTATTGGTGTCTCAATAATCCTGATTTTTCAAAAACATTTTTTTGTTGAAAAGGTAATTGATGCACCGGCAGAAACCCCTGTAGAAATCAACGATCCCGAGCCTGTTTCAGTAGGTTCTGAGCCCGAGAATCCAAGCTGAATTATTCTTTTAGTTTTTCTCGTGGTGTGGCATCTTCCGTTATTTTAAAAATGGCCAATTGTTCCACCGGACCAGTGCTTATACTATAAGGTAAAACTCCGAAGCAGTGCGCCATATTGGAGTAAAAGCTTGCTTCAGCTCCAGGTGTAAAATGATGCATTGTTTTGATCGGTACAGGTACCGACATAATTGTATCCTTCACATATTCCAAAATTGGCAAGATATGCTCATGGATTTCTTCGTGTCTTATCAAACCACCATCTATTAAAAATTCTCCTTTCTTGAGGTCATCGGCATAATACTCGTAAGGGGTATAACCTTTCTTCATCATATAATATTGGTAGCCCCAATGACCCGTAAATCTGATCTTTGTGGGATCCTCATTTTTCAAATTTTGCTCTGTAAACTGTGCCATGTTTTTAGTAAGCAAGGCAAATTGTAAGTCTGCATAGGATATGTAGATACCCCATAGGAAAGTAGCCACGATCATTCCCCTAATGGCTTTCTCTGAATAATGTTTCTCCACTTCATTTGTAAAGAGAATAATTAGTGGTGGCGTAGCAATGAGCATATATTTTACGGCGGTATGGATGCCAGAGAGGTGAAGGACAATGGTTCCCATGACCCAGCAGATCATGAAAATCTCGTCTTTGGGAAGCGTATCGAAAGACTTAATCTTCGAAATGGTAATCGATAATTGCTGGATCGTGATGTAGATAAAGGTGCCAATCAGGAAAACTGCAAGAATTATGTTTGGAATTGAATATAAAGTCTTTTCATAAAGGTGAACCCAATAGACCATCGCGGAAACAGCATAAGAACCCGCAAGTACAAACCAGGCATGTTTTCGATAAATACCAAACGCTATTAAAGCAAATGGAAAAATTGAGGTCCCGCCGAGAAAACTAAAGTTGGATAAAATAAAATCCAGCAATCTCGAGAAAAAGAACCCATGCTCGAATGACTGATAGTTCATTTGAGTTGAGAAATGCTGGGCACCATAATGGAATTGTGTGTACCAATTCCATAGAAAAAAACCCATGGCACCCGCAATTGGAACAGCTATTGAAACTTTCCATCGCTCACGATAATTCAATACATAGTCCAATAATATCAACGGAATGATGCTTAGTCCGTTATATCGCATTAAAGGAACCATTGCCGCAACAAGTGCCGCGATAACTATAAGGGCAGCGCTTCTTTTTCGATTACCCCACAGGTATGCGGTGAGGGATGCCAAATACAATGACAACAAGCCAACATCTGGCATAAGCGTAGTTGCCATAACCATGAATGCAGGTGTAGAAACGAGCAAAAGTGTGGCAGGTAGGGGCGTTACTTTATAGTATTTGCAGAGCCAATAGAACGAAAATGCCGCCAGGATTGAAAAAAGAAGAAAGAAGGCATGTGTCGCGGGGATATTTTCCCCAACAATTTTGGCTACAAGTGCGATGAAATATCCGAGAGCAGGTGGATTTGAAAAATATACCCAGAGTGGCTGGGTACTTGAAAACCAGTTAACTTCCAGCAGGTAGGGATCACCGCCATTTGCAATCTGATGGCCCATCCAGAAAAACAATGGATCATCTATCGTCAGTGGTTTATTGATAAAAGGGATTTGACTTGCTAGAATAAATCCGAGAATAATCAGGATATGTTTTCTGGACATTGGATGATAATTCGATAAACAATTTAACTAAGCAAAGTTATAAAGTAGAATGCCACTAATTTAGGGCATCTTTTTACCAGACTTTGGAATGACTTTAAATGAGCTAATTAATCTTACAAAAATCCGTCAAGCGATCAATTCAATTATACTAACCGAACCTGAAAGGAATGTGGGGTTGGGTTTTGTATTGGCTATTCTCACATTTTCAGATTTGGCACCTGTGTATACACAGGGTATTGATCCACCCCTGGTCTGGGCATTCAATTATTTCCTAGTCAACGATATTCATCTGTTTGACAATTTGATTTTCCCTCATGGCCCATTGGCATTTTTAATGTATCCCGTTCCTTTTGGATACAATTATATCATTACTGAAATTCTACATTTTTTCTTAAAAGTTTACCTGGCCTATATCGTGTTGGCGAGTTATAAAGGAGTAGCGGGATTGCGTCTGATGATGCTGTGCCTGTTTCTTTTCCTGCTCTTTCAGATCACACCAATCGGACATTTTATGATGATTGCAGCTGCGGGGAGTTATCTGATGTATTTCAGATCCGGTAAGCTCAAATGGCTGATAGTTCCACTGGTAGCAAATGTTATTGGGATGTTGATGAAGATCAACATCGGAGCGACGATTTCGGCACTCTCAATAGGTTTTGCGGTGATCGAAGTTTTCTTTAACAAAAGACCATTGAGAGTGCTTGCTTTTGCTTCAGTAGGGATTGCCTTGTTTTTTGCGGTTTGGTTCTCACTTTCGCGAGACTTTACGGCGATGTTAAGGTTTTTTGAGGGACATTATTACCTTTCAACTGGTAATTCATCAGCTGTTTCCTACTATCCCGACAATAATTGGTACCTTTTAATGCTGGTGTTTATTTGTTTCATCGGGATTCTTATTTACAATAAGACACTTGAGATCACCCGATTCTTTATCCTTTTCACCTTAGCTCTTTTTACAATTTGGTTGCATGGGATGTCACGTCAGGACGGTATCCATACGGGACAAATGTTTATCTTCCTTGTCTACCTCGGGATTCTCCTTTTTGCTGAAATTGAGAAACAGCGGTTCTATAATTTCCTGGTAATCATTGTTATGCTATCCGCGTTCTTTGTAAATCTTCGAAACACAAGCCATTTTGGTGGATTTACAACGGAAGTAAAGCCGAATGGGCCGTTGAAGCTGGGACAGTTTCTATTTTTTCATGAATCGATCAAAGAGTATTATGCAAAGATATCATATGATAGCATTGTGCGGAACAGGGTTAATCCAGAAATAAGGAAGCTGATAGGCAACAGTACCGTCGATGTATATCCCTGGGATTACTCCTATATTGTAGTGAATGATTTTAAGTGGCAGCCTAGGCCTATTTTGCATAGTTATGCCGGTTATAATAGTTGGCTTGACGAACAGGATAAAAACCACTTCGAATCGGATATTGCTCCAGACTATTTAATACTTGATCTCTATTGCGTTGCCAGAAACTACCTCGATGGTTTTTTTGAAAGCATCGATTATCGTCACTTATTAAACGATGAACCCAAAACTATAATGGCAATCCTCAACAATTATGAGATCATTCATAGTGAACGAAAAATGATGCTGTTTAAAAAAACCAGTGGAGGAAGACTATCGGGTTCAGAAATTATTGGGTCGGGAACAGTTGGCTTCGATGAAAGACTACCGGTCCCAATTGTATCAGATGGTATTCTTAGGATAAAATGCAACTTTCAACCAACGGTAAAAGGAAGAATAAAGCAGCAGTTATATAAAGGAGATGATATTGTGATGGACTATTACTTAGAATCCGATAGTTCAAAATGGCATAAGATAGTCAAAGCTAATGCTGATGATGGCTTGTGGATAAACCCGTTTATTTTTCCGAAAATGAAGACTGTGGGCGATGAAACTGGGTTTATCAAATTTCGAAGTAACCTGACAGAGAATTTCATCAATGAAATTGATTATCAATGGGAGCTTTATCATATCAGTGAGTCTGTATTACCACCCGGTCTTGATACCCTGGAATATCGATTCAAAAAAGCTAACGCCCTATTTGGTAAGTATAGCGACCAATATAGTGGAGAGCCCCTGATAATTGGAGGCGGTTAATAAACTAAATGATAAGGTAACTATTTCGTAATAAAGTTAGCAAACCCATGCTTATTAGTCGGATCAAGCATGAGCCTTATTTCATTAAATTATCGTATCAATTCCAGATAAATTCCACTATTGATTGCCTCTCCAAAAGCCTCTTTGGAATAACTTTTTGAATGGCATCTTTTAGTCGATGAATAACTGATTCTTTGATATAGCTGCTGTGAACTACAATACTCACTTCTCGCACTGGTTCGGGGTGAGTAAATCTTCTTACGTGTACAGAATTCAATTCGGTGACCACCGAAAGTTCGGGCACGAGGGTATAACCCACTCCATTTTTAACCAGACTTTTTAGAGATTCAATGGAGCCACTTTGGTAATCAAAGCCAATAGATGAACCATGTTTTGCACGCTTGCAGATAGAAAGTGCTTGTTCTCTAAAACAGTGCCCCTCTTCCAGAACCAGAACTTCTCTGGGATCAAGATCTTCGGCCAGCATGAGTTTTTCGCTAAGAAATCTATGATTTTCAGGCAGATAAAGGAGAAATGGTTCATAGAATACGGGTATTTCTCTGATCGAGGACTCATTGAGAGGGGTCACCAACAATCCTATATCAATGATTCCATTTTCCAGGTGCGAAATAATCTGACGAGTTTGAAGTTCCTGTATTTTCAAATGAACCTTTGGATTATCCTTTATAAATATGGGAAGAAAATTGGGTAGTAAATACGGAGCAAGTGTTGGAATAATACCAATTGTAAATTCTCCTTCCACCGATTCCTTTTCATGGTTTACGAACTCTTTGAGCTGCCTGGCCTCCCTGAGTATTTGTCGGGCCCGAAGAATTACTTCTTTTCCTATTTCAGTTGGCTGAAGAGGCTTTTTATTTCGATCAAATATTCTAACCCCAATTTCTTCCTCCAGTTTTTTTACCTGCATGGTAAGATTTGGTTGAGATACAAAACACTGTTGAGCAGCGGTCACATAATGCCTGTATTCATCCAGTGCCTTAATGTATTCAAGTTGTTGTAATGTCATATAAATATTAATTATACAATTATAATAATTATTGATTTGAATAATATTAAATATTTGGTGAATTTTATGGAATATTTAATTGGATTAATAAATACTTTCAAAAATGGGAAATAACAATAATAACGGTGAAAGCAAGTGTCCGTTTACGGGCGGAGTGCTGAAGCAGAGCGCGGGAGGCGGCACGTCAAACCGTGACTGGTGGCCAAATCAGTTGAATTTGAACATCCTGCGTCAACATTCTTCCTTGTCCAATCCGATGGGTGAAAAGTTTAACTACGCAGAAGAGTTTAAGCGCCTTGATCTGGGTGCCGTAAAGAAAGACATCTTCGATTTGATGACCGATTCTCAAGATTGGTGGCCGGCCGACTACGGTCATTATGGGCCGTTCTTCATTAGAATGGCCTGGCACAGTGCTGGTACTTACCGCATCTCTGACGGCCGGGGAGGAGCTGGCTCAGGTACCCAACGCTTTGCGCCATTGAACAGTTGGCCTGACAATGCAAGCCTCGACAAGGCACGCTTACTCCTCTGGCCGATCAAAAAGAAATATGGAAAGAAACTTTCATGGGCAGACCTGATGATCCTGGCCGGTAACTGCGCTCTCGAGTCCATGGGATTCAAGACTTTCGGTTTTTCTGGCGGACGTGAGGACGTTTGGGAACCAGAGGAAGACATCTATTGGGGCTCTGAAGGAGAGTGGCTCGGAGACAAAAGGGATTCAGGAGACCGAGAACTTGAGAATCCTCTGGGAGCTGTTCAGATGGGTTTAATCTATGTGAATCCGGAAGGACCTAATGGAAAACCTGATCCAGTTGCAGCGGCCCATGACATTCGCGAGACTTTCGGCCGCATGGCCATGAATGATGAAGAAACTGTAGCGCTTATTGCGGGTGGACATACATTTGGTAAAACTCATGGTGCCGCAGACCCAGGCAGATATGTTGGCCCTGAACCAGCAGCTGCGAGCATTGAGGAGCAAAGCCTGGGCTGGAAGAACACATTCGGCAGTGGCAATGCAGGAGACACGATTACCAGCGGCCTGGAAGGAGCATGGACTACTACTCCAACAAAGTGGAGTAACAACTTCTTCGAGAACCTGTTTGGTTTCGAATGGGAGCTAACGAAAAGTCCAGCCGGTGCGCAACAGTGGACACCTAAAGGCGGTGCAGGTGCAGGTACGGTGCCAGATGCACACGACCCAGCCAAGCGTCATGCACCATTCATGCTTACAACTGATCTTTCTTTGAGAGTAGATCCTGCATACGAGAAAATTTCAAGACGCTTCTACGAGAACCCGGATGACTTTGCAGATGCATTTGCTCGTGCGTGGTTTAAACTGACTCACCGTGATATGGGTCCGCTTGTGCGTTATATTGGACCGGAGGTTCCGAAGGAAGTGCTGATCTGGCAAGATCCTATCCCAGCAGTTACTCATGAATTGATTGGCGATAAAGATATCTCGGCGCTGAAAGATAAAATTTTAGCTTCAGATCTTTCTGTATCACAACTTGTATCTACTGCCTGGGCGTCAGCATCTACCTTCCGTGGATCTGATAAACGTGGAGGTGCCAATGGTGCACGCATTCGCCTTGCGCCCCAGAAGGATTGGGAAGCAAACAATCCCGCTCAACTGGCGAAAGTTCTGAAAACTTTGGAGGGCATTCAAAAAGATTTCAATAACCAGTCCGGCGGTAAGCGTGTGTCATTGGCCGACTTGATCGTTCTGGGTGGCAGTGCAGGTGTTGAACAAGCAGCAAAGAAAGCAGGTCATCAAATAACAGTGCCTTTCACACCTGGGCGAGCTGATGCTTTGCCAGAGCAAACGGATGTCGAATCATTCGGAGCGCTCGAGCCAGCGGCGGATGGATTTCGTAATTATTTCAAGCCCATACACAAGGCATCATCAGAGAAAATGCTGGTTGACAGGGCGCAACTTTTGACGCTAACCGGCCCGGAGATGACAGTTCTCATTGGGGGGATGCGTGTCCTAAATACCAACTTTGATCAGTCGCATCATGGTGTATTCACCAGTCGTCCAGAGACGCTTACCAATGACTTTTTTCTTAATCTACTTGATTTGGGTACGACCTGGAAGGCAATTTCAGATGCTCAAGATGTGTTTGAAGGACGAGATCGTGGGACTGGTGATCTCAAATGGACCGGCACACGAGCAGATCTGATCTTCGGATCAAATTCAGAGCTCCGTGCTCTCGCCGAAGTTTATGGATGTGAAGACTCAGAAGAGAAGTTTGTGCAAGATTTTGTGTCAGCGTGGACCAAGGTGATGAATCTTGACAGGTTCGATATGGACTGATTTTCGGGCTATGAGGCAAGACCAATGGTCATTGAGAAGCAGAGTGGTTGTAGCGTTTAGTTGAAAGAGGTGGCCTGGTAATGGCCTCCTTTTTTATTTCCACATCTTTCAGTCATAGGATCGCTCGATGCAATTTGTGAAAATATTGCTCCTGCCATCACTAATAAAAGTGGCATAAGTCCATTCCTATAGTAGTGACCTCAAAGCTGTTTCATTTATTTATCATTTGAAAGCCTCACCAACCCAAGCGTTCAGTTCAGAATGTACGGGATCATTACTCACTTGCTCATTAATTCTTGCTACGATTGTGGTCTTAATAGTTTGTAGTAGCTCAGGGCCTTCCTTTAAAATTTCATGAATAATAGCATTGCCTTCCACAAAACCAATGGCCGCATCCATGGCAGTAGGACTTTGGCCTTCTAAAGTGATCTTTTGCACTGTTACATTTTCAAAACCTGCGACCTCCGCATAGGACCGTAGCTCCTCGGGATTATTCATTGAAGAATAGGCTCTTCCAAAAAATGGAGGCGGAGTGGCTTTTAATAGATGCAGGATTGTTTGCTGGCTGATATGGAGTGTTATATTGTTTTCCGCCTTATCCCAGGTAACAAATAAGAATTGTCCACCAGGTTTTAAAACCCGCCATGCTTCATTAAATCCTTTTTGTTTTTCAGGCAGAAACATAAAACCAAATTGGCAAACTACGAAATCAAAACTGTTATCAGGGAAAGAGAGATATTGGGCATCCGCTACTTGAAATTCCACATTTGGCTCATTTACCTTCAGCCTGGCAATATCGAGCATAGCTGGATTGATATCTATTGCAATAAGCTTTGCATCCAAACCGATCTTTTTAGCAAGGTGATTGGTTAGTCTTCCAGTGCCAGCTCCGATTTCCAGTACATGTTTTGGTCTGTCTTTTATCTTATTGGTAACATAAAGAGCATAAGGTTCATAAAGGTAGGGTCCTAAATATCGTTCGTATACACCAGGTATCGTTTTTTCAAACGGAACACTTTTTTCACTCATTCTAAAATAATTTTGGTGGGATCAACGTCTTTCGAAATTAATACAAACCGGAATAAGATTTTTATAAGATTTAAATCAGGATATTATCATCCTGGAATTGAAACTACTTTAGAATTAATACTGCATCCTCCCATCCATTGGGGGGTGTAAGTGCATGGCTCTGATCCTTATTGAAAATTTCCGGCAGTGGCTGTGTTGCCACTACTTGGATCGAACCATGTAGCGATGGCACTTCTTTCCAAATCATTACCCGTGACGCCTTTGACAATCCCTTCAGCCATAGAACGATGAATAGGACGTGTTTGAATATTCTTATTATAGTTATCGGGATCAGTGTGCCCGGTCACGATCCAGATAATGTTTTGTTCGTTTTTGTATCTCGAACCGAGAAACTCTCCATACTTGAATTCCCAAGTCATTTTTACAGCGGGCAACCAATTCCCTTTATTGTCTGCTAAATATGATAGGCAATCACATTTTCCAATTAGTGGTTGAAAATCTTTAATTTCGCTGGGAGCTTTCGGGTTTGGCATACCATATGGATTAATTGATGTAGGTTCGTACTCATTTTGTGCCATTACAAATGAGCAGTTGAGTAATACTACTAGAAAGATTGAAATGTTTTTATTCATCATGACGAATTCGATTAATTTATACGATTCCCTCTTAGTAAGAATCGCTTGTTAATTGTGAAAGGAACTGACTTTCCATTTAGGATCTTCTTTGGCTCACCTCCTGTTTCAACTTTGTATTTTTAACCGCGTAAATAAACGGGCATAAACGGATATACCCGCTTAAAAAAACGGAATAATTGGAAATGAAATGCCTGGAATGCGGCCAGCAAACGGTTGGATGAATTGATAAGAAGTATTGTGACGACCAATGTCGGAGCATCTACAACAACAATGTAAAGCGGGAGCATGAACGAAAAATTCAACTGGTGAACCATCACATCCGAAAAAACCGCAGGATACTGAGGCATCTATGCCCCGAAGGCAAAGCCACAGTAAGGAAAGACATCATTGATGCCATGGGCTTTGACTACAATTATTTTTCTCATTTGTTTAAGACAGTCAACCAGCTTTATTATTTCAGCTATGATTACGGTTTCTGTCCTATTATTGAAAATGGTAAGCCAAAAGCGGTTATAGTCCAACAGCAGCCGTATATGGACAAATTTTCCCTTGATCCCTGGAATTTTAAAAAACTTTGATTACTTCTCGGTAACTTCATCAGCAATGACTTTACCTCAGCCCCACTTTATTAGGGGATCAATCAATTTAGGAGGGGAACTCACTCCAAATACTCCGGGTACTTAGGCAATAGCTCATAATGCTCCCGCTCATGCTGGATGACGACCCTGGCATTGTATTTTTCAACCAGGGCTTCAAACTTTTCCATTGATTCAATCGTCATGGCAACATCGGTGTTGAATTTTGGAATGCGACGATTTCCCCGCTGTTCAATGAAATGGTACAGGTCACCCGACAGCATCAGTGGCCCTGATTTCGGTAGATTAATCAGGAGGCTGCAATGACCGGGTGTATGGCCGGGCAGCGAGAGAATAACGACCGAACTGTCACCAAACACATCATAATCACCGTCAAATTCAATTCTCTTCGCCATTCTCAACGAATCATAATCTCCCCGGCGACTTGTCATCATTAGTTGATATTCGTTTTGATGGACCAACCACGTGCTGTTCGAGAAATAATTGCCATTGCCCACATGGTCACCATGAGAATGGGAAATCGAGAAAAAATCGATGCTGTCAGGGGTGAGCTGCATTTGAGCCAACTGATCTATTAATTTCTCCCTGATGTAATTGATGATCCAGAAACTGGTATCAACATCCTCAGGTTTCTGGTCGGCAATGGCATCCGGTAACCCTCCGTCCCATATCAGTCGGCCCTTTTCATGTTCGATTAAAAATACCGGGTCGTCAAGGTATTTGCTCTGTCCATCGTAAACGCTGTCCTGTGTAAAATAGCTGAGGTCTTTGATAAGCATGTAGCCACCATCTAAAACATACACACGGGGATACGATTTTTCTTCAGTTGAATTGTTAACGGTGGAACTCGGCTTGCACGATAATATTACTAGAAACAGCAATAGAATTGTGCGAGAGTAATTCATTGAACATTTAAGTTAGGTCATTGGATAAAAAACGTCTCGCCTTCATTTTGCTGTGGCTCGCCAGGTGTACTTCTTCCGTTTTTAACATAGGATTCCATCAATTGAGTCAATTGGTTAACAATCTCAGGAAATTCATTGGCGACATTTGTTATTTCCTCAAGATCATCTTTTAGGTTGAATAGCTGAACAGGAGGGAAAGTACCCGTTTCAACTTCTTCAGTGGTGGGACTACTCCACCCTCCGGATCCTGGGCAAAAAACCAGCTTCCAATCCGCCTGTCTGATGGAAAAACATCCTTCAATCGAATGATGAACGGTTCCTTCTCTGATAGACTCATTAAAGTCTTTGTGCATCAATGCGGGTAATATATTGTAACTGTCTTCACCGGCATTGGGTGGGAGAGTTTCGCCAAACAACGCGGCTACAGTGGCCAGCATATCGGTGAGGCATATGGTCTGATCAATCGTTCTGGCTTCCTTAATTTTATTGGGCCAGCTGAAAATAAACGGCATCCGGTGGCCGCCTTCGTAGATATCTGACTTATAACCCCGGTAGAGGTAGCTGGGATAATGGCCGGCACTTTCATGGGCTTCAAAATCCGCATATGGCGCAAACCCGTTATCACTTGTGAAGACAACAATGGTGTTCTCACGAATACCTGAATTGTCCAAGGCACTGAGAATTTGGCCCACAACGTCATCAACCATCAATACGAAATCGGCATAGGAGGTTAGCTGACTTTTTCCCTCAAATGCTTCGGTAGGTAATATTGGAGTATGTGGCGCAGGTAAGGGGAAGTACAGGAAGAAAGGATTGGCTTTGTTCGCATGCTCTTCGATGTATTCGGTCGCCTTTTGAGTGATTTTCGGAAGGACCTCCACATGTTTGAAATCATTCCCAATAGGTCCTGTTCTCCAGAACTCTGGTAGGGGTGAAGCGGCCACAGTATCAATTTCGGTTGCTGTTATCTTGTCATTTTCGATGTAGAAATAAGGGGGAATGTCAAGTGATGCAGCAATACCGTAGAAATAATCGAATCCCAGGGTATTCGGCCCATTTTTTATAGGCTCAGTAAAGACCAGGCTATCCAAAGCATCCCTTGCCCAGTCTACACCAAGGTGCCATTTTCCAATACAGGCAGTATTGTATCCCTTTCCCTTGAGGTATGAGGCCACAGTCATACGCGAACTGTCAATAATGTGATCGTCATAGCTCCATGTCACACCACTTTTCAACGTCGACCGCCAGGAGTATCTTCCGGTCAGGAGTCCGTAGCGGGTAGGGGTACAAACCGATGAGCCACTGTGTGCATCAGTGAAACTGATACTCCTTTTTGCAAGGGAGTCAATATTAGCTGTTGAAATTTTGGAATCCTTGTTGAAAAAAGAGACATCCCCAATCCCCAGGTCATCGGCAAGGATGATGATTATATTCGGCGATGCGTCAATTGTTGCTTCTTTTGTCTCATTGTCATTGCAGGATTGCAGCAGTATGAGACAGCAAAAAAGAAATACTGGTAGAGTGAGACTTTTAGCTTCCCGGCTGTTCATCATAAAGATCAATGTATTTCTGGTTCAGTTCATCAGAATCTTTGTACTTCACGCGTAATTCTTCGAGTTTTATTTTCAGTTCTTCCACAGTTGACGCATAAGCTGGATCATCGTACACACTGAGCATTTCCTGGGGATCTTTCTTCCTGTCATAAAGTTCCCATTCGTCCACGTCATAATAGAAGTGAACCAGCTTAAAATCTTCCGTGACAATACCATAATGTCTTTTTACCATGTGCACTGCAGGATACTCATAATAATGATAGTAAACGGCCTCCCTGAAATTTTCGATTTCACCCTTGAATAAAGGTACCAGGCTTTCGCCCTGCATATCATCAGGTGCAGGAATCCCAGCAACATCAAGGAAAGTTTGTGCAAAGTCAAGATTTTGAACCATTTGTGTATTGACCGTTCCTGGTTCGATTGTACCTGGCCATTTTACTAAAAGTGGAGTTTTGAAGGACTCATCATAAATGAATCGCTTGTCAAACCAGCCATGCTCACCAAGATAAAAACCCTGGTCGGAGGTATATACCACAACAGTATTTTCGGCAAGGCCACTTTCATCGAGATAATCTAATACTCTTCCCACATTGTCATCAACTGAAGATATAGTACCCAAATAATCCTGCATGTAGCGCTGGTACTTCCATTTCATTTTTTCTTCATCAGTCATTGAAGGCCAGTTGGTCTGAAAGTCCTTATTGATTAAATCAATTATCGGATCATATAGTGCCCGCTGCGAGTCATTCATGCGTCCGTATGGCCCCTCAAATCCCCTTGGAATTCCGGGAACTTCGGGTTGTACATTTCCCATTTCCTCAAGTGTTGCAGGTCTTATCTTACTGTCGTGGGGATATTGCATATGAGTGAGTAAGTTCATTTCGGCTGTTTTAGCGGCTGTTCCCCTATTAGCGTAGTCATCAAACAAATTGGAAGGTTCCACAAATTCCTTTGTATTGAATTCTTTAAATTTTTCAGGACTTGGCCACCATGGGCGATGTGGAGCCTTATGCAGGTAGGCCATCATAAACGGTTTTTCAGGATCGCGATCTTTCTCCAACCATCCCAGTGTAAGATCGGTAATTATGTCTGTGACATAGCCGGTAATGGTTGTGTCACCTGTTGCTGTAATGAATCGGGGATTTATATAGTTTCCCTGACCGGGCAGGATCATGAAATCATCAACTCCTTTCGGATTGTTACCAAAATGTAACTTTCCAAACATGGCTGTCTGGTAACCGGCCTCCTGGAATATTTGAGGGAAAGTGACATTGGTGGTATCAAATGGAAATCGGTTGTCTATTTTCCCATTGAGGTGGCTGTGCTTGCCTGTCAAAATCACAGCACGGGATGGGGCACAAATGGAGTTGGTGACACAAGCATTTGTGAAGAGCATACCTTCATTGGCAATCCTATCAATATTTGGGGTTTTAATTAGTCGGGTGTCATATGCACTAATCGCCTGGTAGGCATGATCGTCAGACATGATGAAAAGGATGTTAGGCCGCTTAGCAACCTCTTTTACTTCCGGGTTGCACGAAGTAAAACAAAGGGTAAAGATTAGTCCACAGAGGGTCCAAATGGTTTTCATACTCGCTAGGTTTGGTTAAATTGAAGGTTAAGATAGGAAAAAAAGCGGATTCTGAACTCTGGATGTGTGGAGGAAATTCCCGGCGTTGGGAAAAAAATCCAGCGGTCGCTAAGCTCCAGCCTAGTGAGGAATTAGTTAGTTCCTTGTAATCCTCAAAGCAAGTTCTCCATCAGGAATTTCAACATCAAGGTTTAAAAGCCCATCAACAGCAGCAATTTCTTTTGCCTCAGACATGGCTCCGGTGGTTGTATTTAATGTCCGCACAAGATATGTTCCATCACCTGTTTTTAATCTGAGGCTTGATTTTTCCGTACCGATGGCTCTCAGGAAGATGGCATAAGCGTTATTGCCATCCGATAAAATATACGGTATCAATCCCGGTGAACTTGTAACGGAGGTGTAATTCGGCCTCATTTTCTCTAACTCAAAACTGTGGATGAAGTCACTTAATACTTTGAGTTGCTGGCGCAAGGCTCTGCTTCCCCCTCCCGGTGCCTGATTTTCTCCAAGCCCGTCTTCATTTCCAACGAAGAAGGAGTAGTCCAAACTATTAAACAAACCACCACCACTCAACATGAACTGCCAGGCTTGTCTTCGGTAGACCTGGTCCCCTGAGCCTGCAAATCCTGATTCATCAAATCCAATGACTTTGTTATAGTGATAGTTCCATACAACAGCCTCCGGCCAGGCATAGTGGAAATTGATAATTGAAATATTGTCACCCACTGATGGAATGGGCGCTTTGAAGTTGGTGTAATTTTGAGCAATGAGGTGCTTTTGATCGAGTTTGGATTCCTCATCAACAATTGCGTCAGCAAGTTTTTCGTGCCAGGCCATAGAGGCTTCATTAGCAAAATCTGCTTTATAGGTCCAGTCGTTATTTCTGAGGTCTTCTTTGTTGACAATGTTGTAAACCGGAATTGCATGATCAGCCCATGGTTCATTTTGAATTTCAAAGAAGAAATTATCGTATTCATTCAACTCAGTAACCATCTTCCTAACGAAACTTCCCTGATACTGAAGAAGGGTTCCATTATTTAAAGTTTGTGCCTCCTGTCGGCTGACCTCATGAGCAATATTGATATTGTTTTCCGGATTCTGGGGACTTATGTCCCAGTGGCCATCACGATAAATCGATGAGAATAGGGTGACCTCAACAATAATATTGTTATCTGCGGCCAATGAGATGAAATCCTTCAATCTGGCAAAATATGCTTCATTCCAGGAGGAAAGGTCGTATTTGATATCTCCTGATAAATCAGATACAACGATAGGCCAGGGGGTGATGACCCTGTTTTTCATGGGTGCTAATGTATTGTTGTTGATGCCAAAACTCTCTCCGGGTATTTCAAAATAGGTACCGGTGAATATTCGGGTATAGTTCATTCCATCCTGTGAGAGGGTTGATATATACTTTTTATAATCGAAATCGAGATTCAATACAGCGCCATAATGTTCTGCAGAGGTGATGAGGGCCAGTGGTTTTCCTTTGAAAAGAAAATAATGAGGGTTCTTCGGGTGCAGTTGAATGGGACCGTCAATTGGTAAATCTGTGATGCGGTTTTGGTTCGTCTGACAGGAGCAGAGAAAGAAAGCCAGCAGGAGTGTGAGGATCTTATTCATATTTATTTGAATTTCAATTCTATAGTAGTTGTTTTTTGGATGAAACTCAACTTCTCTCACTCCTCGACATCGCTTGAGTCGTGTATTACTATAAACATTCTGAAAAGGTGATAATTCAAATTAAATTGGCGACCAAATATTACATGTTATGATTAATTCCAATCGTCGTCAATTCATTAAATTTTTTGGGAGAACCGGTGCAATGGCCGTAGGTATATCGGCTTTGCCTGGATGTGTTCTGAATACTGACGAAAAAACAGCTAATCAGATTGGCAAACTGCCTTTTACACCAATTGATCCGATTGATAGCGATAACCTCGTACTACCATCAGGATTTAATTACCACGTGATTGCCAAACAAGGGGATGCCATCACTGATACCCAGACATTTGGTGATCATAACGACTATACTGCTTTTTACCCTTTAGATGATAGCGGGAATGATGGTCTTCTTTGGGTCAATCATGAAAATGTTTCCTCTCTTTTAGTTTCCGGTTATCAGGGTAGTAGGAGTGGTGTTGAAAAAACCCTCGAGCAGGTTAATCTTGAGATGGAGGCCGTGGGTGGCTCCATCATCCGGGTCAGGAAAAACTCACAGGGTAAATGGGAAATGATTAAAAACGATCCCTATAACCGAAGAATACATGGCCTTACGCCTATCCCTTTTAATTGGGATGAACCGATTCTCGGTAAAACTGAAGCAATAGGCACATTAGCAAATTGTGCCGGTGGAATTACACCCTGGGGCTCAGTATTGACGTGCGAAGAGAACTACCATAATTTTTGGGGAGAGCGGAATTTTGAGACGGGAGAAAGCAGTGGATCACCGAAAAGATGGGACAAATATTATGATCATCCTCCTGAACACTATGGCTGGGTTGTCGAAGTGGATTTCAAAACAGGTGAAGCAAGCAAGTTGGTGGCCCTGGGGCGTTGTGCGCATGAAGCTGCACCCGTACACCAGGAGAAAAATGGCATTTGCGTTGTGTATACTGGAGACGATAAGGAAAATGAATGCCTCTATAAATTCATTGGCAATGAACCAAATAGCTTAAAAAAGGGTACGCTCTATGTAGCAAACACAGAAAAAGGCCAGTGGATTTCAATGGACATCAATGAACAACCGGCATTGAAAGAGAATTTCAAAGATCAGACTGAGGTTTTAATAAGGTTAAGAGAAGCAGCAAAACTTGTTGGGGGCACACCACTTGACAGGCCGGAAGACATCGAGTTTGATCCAATAACGGGTAATGTTTTCATGACTTTGACCAATAACAAAGGCAAAGGCAATTACCATGGTTCTATTTTGAAAATCATTGAAAAAGACGGTAACAAACTGGCCATGGAATTTACAACAGAGACTTTTATTGTTGGCGGCGAGGAAATGGGTTTCTCTTGCCCTGATAACATTGCTTTTGATAAAAAAGGAAATCTATGGGTTTGTTGTGACATCGGCGGAGGGGAATTGAACAAACCACCCTATGAAAAGTTTAAAAATAATGGTTTATACTTTATTCCGATGTCTGGACCAATGGCTGGCATGGTATTTCAGGTTGGTAGTGCTCCGGTAGCTGTTGAACTCACCGGATTGACATTTTCACCAGATTTTAAAACGCTTTTTCTGAGTGTGCAGCATCCCGGGGAAACAAGCCGTAGCCTCGACGAACTAACAAGCCATTGGCCTGATGGCGGAGACAGCCTTCCCCGGTCGTCTGTTGTGGCCATACATGGTGAAGCATTGGACAAATTGATGGGATAACAGAATACCTCTGAATTTCAACTGTAATACTCCTCTCCTCGGAGGAGTTGGGGTGTGTTAATCCCTATTCACCAAGTCTAAGTTCTTTGCTCTTGCCTGTCTGCTGAGGCAGGATTCTAAAAATCTGATTGTACAGGCTGTGTCCAGGCCATTTCGTACAAAAGATTTTCGATTGGGTTGTTGTGGAGTTTTGATGAGGTAATTTTAGATCTTACAAAAAGGATATCTTCTGTTAATTCGAAATCTGCTTTGTTTCCTTCTGTCATACTAAACTGTTCAGGTTCCGATTTACCTTTTCTGGCTCCAATGAATGAGATAGTGTAGGTAACACCGGCTTCGGGTGCTACTTCAACCGTCAACTTATTATTATCAAATTCCAGGCTTTTGAGTGTTACTCCACTTGAAGCATAAAACTGTCCTGCTTCCATTGCTGCAATTAATGATGCCGCTGTGAGTGAATCAGATTGTACCATAATCCAACCTCTTCCGGCATTGCTCCATTTACCGCCCTTTACATGGTAATGATGGGAATCGTCAGTCCCAAGACCGTAAATCAACGGCTGATTGTTCTTTAAATAGGAGATGTTGAGGAGATCCCACATTTTTTCAGTTGATATATGGATAGTGTCCCCCTGGTTGTGAACCGCTGGATGACCATTGTAAACCTCAAAAAATCTTTCGCCCCTTAAGGCCATCATATCATCAAGGCTGACACCATATCCAAAGTTTGGATGGTTGATATGTGGAATCATGGGTGTGCCTGTTACTTCTCTTTGTTTGATCACTTCATTGAGATTGTTTTGAAGCACTTCTGAAACGCTGTTACCTCCCTGGGGATCTATTTTCGTTTGAATATTCGTTGCATTCATGTGCAGGGGCTTGCCTTCAAATCTGTCGGTGATTTCCTCGGACTCAATAATGAGGAACCTATCCTTCTCTTCATATCGCCCCCGATATTCATCCAATGTCTTTAATTTGACCTGGATACCTCCAGAAGTTTGACGGTGGTTAACCCAATCAGCGCCATAGTTATCGAGGTATTTCCTAAAGGCGTTTTGATAGATTGAATCTTCTGGAACGACAATCCATTTTTCGCCTCTTGCGAGAATATTATGATCAGAAAGGGCAACAAATTGGTAGCCATGGGCTTTGTACCAATCCATGATCACTTCGGGGAATTCATCGCCGTCGCTCCAATAAGAATGCGTGTGAAGGTTTCCTTTGAACCATTGCGTGGAAACGGGTTCCTTCTTGTTGCAACTGATTGTTGCAACGATGATAGACAGTAAAATCCAGGTTTTGGAGAAGTTCATCTTTGAAAGACGGGTGCGGCCTCTTTGGCAGCCCGTTGTTGTTGTTTAACCGTTAAGGTTGACCCATCAGGGCTCCACCCGGGTTCTCCGAAAATGTACATAAACGCTTCATACAAATTCTTTGAGCGTTTGACATCATTCCAAATATCTTTATACTCATGTGAAACTACGACAAAGGGATTGTGAGACTTTGGATCGCGAATCACACCAAATTCAATTGTTGTTTCGTCGTCCAAATCTTTCCAACTGCCAAAAATTTTATCGAAGAGATTCAGATAGCCACCATGATTTTTGTCGAGATATGGGAGATTCTTCGCATGATGAACCTGGTGTTGTTTATGGGTATTCATAAATTTTTCCAGAAAGCCGAGTCGAGGCACATATTTGGTATGCAATTGAAATTGCCACAATGCTTCAATTCCCAAACACACGATGACCATTTCAGGATGAAATCCCAGGGCAGGTAACCACATATAAAAAAGAGGTTTATAAATGATCGTTACCCAACCATTTCTAAGCCCCGTTCCAAAATTATATCGATTAGATGAATGATGAACGATGTGAGCGGCCCACATAAATCTTACTGTATGATTAAAGCGATGCAGCCAATAGTAGCTTAAATCATCCAGGAGTTGACAAGTCAACCAGATATACCACGCCCACCCAAAGGATTGATACCCCAGAATATTCATGCGGACCCCATTTACTTCAGGATTGAAAATTTCATAAACAAGGTAAAAAATCGCACCCGCAGAAATGATTTTTAGAAGTGGTGCTAGAATCAAAGCACCCAAACCCATTGTGCTGCTGGTGAATAAATCTTTCCACTCATAGAGGTCTTTATCGTCATGAGTCTTGCTGTAGGCCAGTTCCAGCAAGACAAGGATAATAAAACTCGGTGTTCCCCATATGAGGGGGTTGGTTAGGTCCATTCTATCAGTTACTTAGTGCAAGGTTTCAGACAAATTTGAAATATTTTATCTTGTGATTTTTTTAGAAGTAACCAGCTTCTATTCCTCTATCCTTGTTCCTAAGGGCACTAAGGATTATCAAAAATAGTGACTCTTCGTCTCGAATTTAAAATTAATCCTTCTTATTTACTTGAATTATTGTTGTTAACAATATTCATTTACCGCAGAAACTGTAAGAATAGCTAAATATTTGGATGCTCAGGTAGCTGGTAGACTTCCGATTCCTGGTAAAAGAATATCCAAGCGGCAAGGGCCGTGGTTCTTTACCTTGAATTCACCTTATACAATATCCCTTTGTTTCTCTTTTGCTTTTACGCATCTTTTTTATATCCCAGTAACATACTCCAGTGATATACTATAATCACCGACTATTCACTTGACCACATATGGCCTGAGAGTAATTCAGGATTTATGACATTGACGATCATTTCTTCCCATTCCAAAGGGATCAGATTATGGTTACATAACGCCGTCAATGTCTGAAACAGAAACCTTTCAAAATCCGGGATCGGCCCGGCTTCGGCTTTTTTTCGGAGCCCATTCAAAGCCATCTCTATCTGCTGATTCGCAAATTCCAGTTCAATGTCACCCCTAAGGATCCCAGCGGGACTAATGAGTGCGACTTCAATATTATCAATCATACTCATGTGATCAGACATGTGCTTAATTCTTCTCTCCATAGTGGGTCGTTCATTCTGGTTATTGTTGTTGCAGGTGGGCCCATCGTCCGTAATCGGTGCAGGTTCTAAACATTCGATATGCTCGGTTGCAGGTTCAACACAAGCCAACGCACCTTCTGCAGAATGAATAAATTGATTTGCCTCCCAACTTTCAATCGCCAACTCATCAAAAGAAGTGCTTTGACTATAAATTCTTCCGGTTAAAAGACTGGCTATATCATTTTCCATATCAAGTAAACCCTGGTTAAACCAGGGATGCTTGCTATTGATTTTTCCATCCGGTGCAATCAAGTAAGCGTTATTAGGAGCGGGGCCGAAATAGTGCCACCATTCATTGCCTGGTCCATCGATAATCACTTCCGAATGGATGTGCAATTTCTTGATCATTTTCTTTACCAGGGATTTCCTTTCGCCATAGGTCCTGGGCTGATTATACAAAATGCCGTCAATTACATTGCCGTGAAACCATACCCTGCCATTGACCCAAACGGCTCCTGAATATGGGTTTGGATCGGTGGGATGGGCTTCTGCTGTGTAAACAATAAATACGGCCAGTTCTTCCTTATATATCGAGTCGATCCGGTTTATCACCGGGATATTGTCCCGAAATACCCAGCAGGTATAACTTCCTGAAACCAGGAGAATTGGCTTTCCTGTGGACAGTACATCTCCAATGTTCACTGGGGTACCGTCAAGCGTAAATAAAGTGAAATCGGGAATGATATCTCCCTCGGCGGGACCGCATTCATCACAGGCAAAGCCAGGCATCGGCGCATATTTCATCATTTCTTTGTAGCCCACCAGGTCCCGGTCCTTTGGCAGTGTTGACTGGCCTATAGTGGACATCAAGTGGTGTTGTCCCCAGAGGAGAGGGACAAGAAGAGTAAAAACGAAGAACAGGTAAGATCGGGTCAAAAATACTTTCATGGATCAATGAATAGATACATACAATTTTTTTCTTGTTGTTCTGTGGCTGTCAAGATAGTTTGGCTATTTGGCTTGGACAATGACGAAGGCCAAGGGTTTAGATGATTTTTGTTTGGAGGGAGGTGCCGAATGAGATACCCTTAGCCAAGTTGAGTGGGGTATTAATGAGATAATTAAATTGAAAATAAACCGTTCATGAAGAAAACTGTAGGAACGCCAAATATCGCTTTATGGCGAAGAGTGCATTTGAACAAAAGAATCGTGTTTTTGAAATCCAGATAAACAAATCAAGGAATATACTAGTTGTATTTGTGCCTTTTATATTGCGAATGGAGTAGAAATGGCATCCAAGCTAATCTAGATCAAACCGATTGGCACCCTATAAAGCGGAGGACTTTAATTACCAAAAGATGGAATAATCCTTAGGGCAAAAGACCTCTGATTAGGAACATTTGGTCACGCTTCCACTCCGTATCCCTCTTTCCAGGTGTCTTCCATTCTTGGATACTGACGGCGGCATTCCAGGTATTCTTCCATCATTTGCCGCATTCGGGGACTCAGGGTAACCAGATATTCAGGAGTTAGCAAATCGCCATTCAATAAATAGAAATGCCAGGTCGGAGGTTTTGTAGCGCTGTGGTAACCCATATGCAGGGTACGTCTTGGTACTTTGGAATCGACACAATATCCTCGATGTATCAGATTATTATTATAGAAAACAGCCCGGCCTGCCTTGAGGCTAACCTTCATCGCCCCGGGCATCTTTGCATCTTCCCGGGTGTAGTGTTTGGTGCCTGCAAAAACCTGATTTTCCGCTTCGCTGTTGGGCCTGTTATGGCTACCAGGAACAATCTCAAGTGAATCCTCCTGCACAAGCGGTAAGTTGATCTGAACACTGTTGTGAAACCGGTCAGCTGAGAATAGCCTGTCTTCAATTTCATCTTCGGGTATCTGGATCACATCCCTGTGCCATCCGAGTTTATAAGACACTCCTGGGTTGGACGCCAAAATGGAAGCATTATTTACAATCAAACGGGGGCCAATTAACTTTTCTACAATATTTAAAACGCTTTGATGATAGAAGGCATGGTGAATTGGCTGAGTGCCTGGTTTGGTCAACAGATGGAAATAGTATTGCCTATTTTCATTGCCAAAATCACTGATCTCATCTCCCAAATGCTGAAGTGCAGCACTATGCGTCTCTGAATCGGATGATCTTTTGCTTTCACTGAGCATGTTGTCCATTATGGTCCTGAAATCACTTATTTCCGATTCTGATAGGACATCCACAATAACATAACCGTCTTTTTGAAATTGTTCTCGTAGAGTGCTCATACAACCTTAACTTTTTCACCAAATTTAGCAGATTCCAACCCTGATTCCAATACTGCCAATATTTTTACACCGTCATTAAAGTTCGGAAAGATTTTCTCTTTTTTATCCAATGCCATCATAAAATCCGCCATGGCATGTACAAAGCCATGCTCATACCCAATGATGTGCCCTGGTGGCCACCAATGTGAAACATAGGCATGAGAAGATTCTGTAGCCATAATTGTCCTGAATCCCTGCGCATTATCGGGATCATCGTTTGTAAAATATTGCAATTCATTCATGCGCTCCATATTAAAAGCAACGCTCCCTTTGCTACCATAGATTTCAAAAGTGTTGGAATTTTTTCTACCTGTTGCAAAACGCGTTGCTTCGAATGACCCCACGGCGCCACTTTCAAACTCCACCATCATCAGGGCCGCATCTTCAACAGTTACTTGGCCCATTTCAGTATTCGCCTCGGTTCCTGAGGAAAAAGCTGTTGCACCTTCAGAGGGGAGCGGCCTTTCTTTTATGAAGTTAGTGGTAAGGCATGATACTGTTTTGATATCCCCCATCAGAAAAAGGGCAAGATCCACACTGTGTGAATTTAGATCCCAATGAGGCCCGGCATGTGCTGTTTCTTTTTGCAATTGCCATGTCAGTGGGAAATTCGGATCGACAATCCAGTCTTGTTGATAAGCTCCGCGCCAATGAAAAATCCTCCCGATCTTACCTTCATCAATCAATTGTTTCGCTAGCAGAACAGCCGGTGTCCGTCTGTAGTTATGGTTCAGGTAATGCAACACTCCGTTGTCCTCGGCCACTTTAAGCATTTCCTCGGCCTGCTTCCGGCTATGAGCCATAGGTTTTTCGCAAAAAATGTGCTTGCCATTTTTGGCTGCTGCAATGGCAACATCATAGTGCAAATGCTGCGGGAGGGAAATATCAATAATATCTACATCAGGATTTTCAACGACTTTTTTCCAGTCGGTTTTAACTTCCTGCCAACCCCACTTGTCAGCAAAAGCCTTTACTGCACTTTTATTTCTACCGCAGGCTACTTTCAGTTCCGGCTTGATGTTCAGATCGAAAAATAAGGGTGCTTTAATCCAGCCGTTGCTATGGGCTTTGCCCATAAACTGGTAACCAATAATGCCGACATTCATTGTTTTCATTCTTCTCCTATTTGTAAAGACATCTGGCTGAAATATTCTTCAATTGCTGAACACTCTTTGCAACTACATTCAATTCCTGGAAAGCATAATCAGGATGTAAAGTGTCTGTCTCTACTGCAAAGAAGCCTTTATATTTTTGTTCGACTAAAAGTTGGGCAATTCTCTGGTTGTCAATTAATCCTTTGCCTGTTGGAACGCAAGAGAAAAAGTACCACTCATCTACAGAAACACCCTGAACAGGAAGCATGTCTTTAATATGTGTTGCCATTACGTAGGGTGCAAGTTTCTCCATTGCCTTAACTGGGTCATCCAACACTCTCAGAAAATTTCCGGAGTCAAAATTCACCCCGAAGTATTCCGAATCCACCTCTTTTAACAGCCAAAGTATTTCATCGGAATTGTAGTCGATATGATTTTCAATAGCCAGTTTCACACCATTTGATTCTGCCTATTTTACCGCCGTTTTGAACATTTCTGATAATTTCTCCAGCTGGGGTTGATGAGGTTCAAAACGAAACATCAGGCTGCTGCCCACAACCCTCATGACATCAGCGCCAATGGCCTTTGCATGGTGTATATGCTCTAACATGGAATCAAATTCCTTCTCATTTTGACCACCCTCAAGACCATCGGGGTGACCCCAGGCGTAAACCCGATCGAAACTGGAGTCATCAAGCCATCCTTTTACCTGTGCCAGATAGTCAGGAGAGAATTCAGGGAAGAAACATGATTCAAGTGAAACCCCGTCCACATCGATACTTTTTGCATACTTCAGAAAGTCCTCCATCGAGAAGTGGGGCTCTGATTTATGCTGGTGAGAATAAACTTCACCAAACAAACGATGAAAGCAATAACTGTCGATACCGACTTTTAATCTGTAGGAGTCTGCCATTGGTTTGTAATTGGTTTTGAGTGAACAATATAATTATTTGGAAGAGGGAGAACAAGAGAATAGCATTTAACCGGCTGACTCAAAGGCAAGGAACCGTATTACGATTGAGGGGAGCGGTTATTTGGAACTGGAATCTGGTTTCTCGTATTGTAGATGTCAAGAAGAGGCATAGAAATCTCTTTATTCATTCAAATTTTTTTGCTCTTAATATAACGAGATACCAAATTTTTTTGACAGCAGACTATCGAGCTGCTCGAGGTCCGATATTAATTCTATATGGTTTTGCGTTAATGATGATTCAGACTTGTTTTTCTGCAACAACTTTTTCAATTCGACCATTTTAAAGTGAAATGATTGGGATTGTAGTTCAAACTGTAGTGTCGCTAACTTTTTTTCTATGGCGATCTTTTTTTGTTTAACCACATTGATCATTTCAATAGCCAAATCAAAATCCAATTCCTTTTGTTCGAGGGATTTTAAAAGTCCGCACTTAAAATTGGCGCATTGTTTAGGTCTTTTAGAATAGATACTGCAGCCATCACAATAGTTGTCACAGGGTTGAAGAAAAAATTCTTTACCATTTGCATCCTCTATATTCATTAATTCTCTCAATACAGGCAACTCTTCACGATCGAGCTGTACATAACCAATCAAGGTGCCGTCACAACAGAATCCACACGACATACAAATATTTAATCGATCATTCATGTTTTATTAATTTGAATACTTCCACAACTATCCGAAAGTCTAATTTCAAAAAACGGATAAAATAGCGGAAAAAGTTCAAACCTTTGAGG